>JAGXRZ010000021.1 GCA_018335585.1 Selenomonadales bacterium | reverse complement strand
GGCACGAGTCAGCTAACCGCGTTGAATGTGTCACACAACACAAATCTTAGGTGGCTTGAAGTTAGCCGAAGCCAGCTCACGGGGTTGGATGTTTCACGCAACAAAATGTTACGTTGGCTGGATGTCAGCTATAACAATATGCGTTCGCCTAGCGATGTGGTAGGCTGGGAGGACATCGGCCTGAGGCTAAGGAGAGAACCCGGAGACGCTGAGATGAACTTTGTATTCCACCCCCAAAATCCGTCGGCGCGGTAATGGCGAGCGGTGCCCGGCAATACAGGCTGCCAATGAGTGGATGACTATAAGCCAAGCGGGGACATTGGAGGTGAATACAATGCTCGACATACAGGTTCCGGTTGCCCTTGTGACAGCACTGATTATGGCGCTTGGTGCGTATTTTAGCTACAAGAACATTAGTAAGAGCGCTAGCAGCATCTCGAAGTACATATTCTTGTTTTTCCTTATCACGCTGCTCACGCAGCTAGTGGGGCTGCTGCAACTCCTAGCCGTAGACCCGTCTACCATCGCAGACGTTCGCGTCCTGCTCATAGTGAGTCAGGCCAACTTTGTCCTAACTCGGGTTGCATATGCGGTCTTAGCCTTCGGGTGTTATGTAGTCGCGACAGAAGGGAAATAAACTCAGCTAGCCTCGCCCGATTAGTGGAGCGGCGCGATTAGCGTGCAAGGCTGCCTGGTGCGTCACAGCCTCTGCTCTCGCGTCAGTCGCGGGGAGAAAGAAGATTTCCACGGAGGCGTTGCATTTTGTTGCCTCAAGTGTCTCATTAAGCGAAGGTAACTGCGAACATGTCTAAGTGAAGACACCCCGCTCCAAAAATCATCAGGAATCACATAAAAGGAGTGGGGTATCGACAGGCCGTCGTTGATTGCCCCATTCGCACGGTCGTCTCGCAGAAGGGAGGTGCCCAAGATGTAAAGAAAACAGTGACGCATCCCCCGCCTACTAGAAAGTGGTAGTTGCGAACGACAGCAAATAGTTGCGTCTGCTGGGAGTTATGGCAATTGAGCCCTCCATCTGTTGGGGTTCATATGGCCGTTTTGCTCGAAAATAAAGGAGGATTGAAATGTTGAAAAAGTTAGTATCTGCGATCGTGGTAGCAACACTATTGCTAAGTTGTGCCGGGAACTACGCAACGTCCTTCGCGCAGCGCGCGACGATGCCCCCACTACTACAAGTGAATGAGTATGACGTGCTACAACACATCAAGTCGCTGTCTGACGAGGAGCTCATGGCTAAAGGCTACACCAAAGCGGAAATCATTGCGGCTCGCGCTATAGACTATGGCCAACATCTCCGGGCCCTTTCCAAATTGGACACTCGTACTTTGCGCAGGCTAAGATACACCGAAGAACAGATCAGTTTGTTTCGTCGTTTTGATGGTAGCGATGAACAGATGCGGGCGTTAGCCGCTACGTTGTTCATTTGGGCAGGATTCCAGGAATGGCACTATGAACCAAATCCCGCTAACAATAGCTGGGTACGCATGTGGGTGTCATGGGCTTGGTCCGGTGTCCCTGGGGGCAGCTTACACGACAGATTAGTATTGGGGTGGTCGCATGGTTTTCGGTTAGACAGAAATCCATCAGTGACCTACGCAAGCGTCAACTACTACTACGAGTCGGTGTTTGGGTATTGGGCAACCGAGACGGTTTTGCCGTCCCCCGATGCAAACCATCCTGGGACAGACATTAACTCGGCAGAGTTTGTCATCGACATGCGAAAGGGAATCAGAGGACTATGGTGCAGGGCCCTTGACGGAAGTGCTCGAATTAGGGTGTTTGACCCAGGACCGGAAGACTCTATTAACCTTTTTGTATCCTATGGCCATCGGGCCTCAATACTCGCGCTGACCCCGGGCTGGAGCATACTCGGCGGTTTTGATGTGTCTATAAATTGGGCTGGATTTTGGGTCAATTACGATTACGATGCTGGCAACCTTAACATCTTTACTGGAGCCGTGACTCGCCCATAGACCATTACACAAAAGGGGGCCAACTAAACTGCCTATGATTGATGGGTTACTGACGCTAGTGGCTTGGACAACGCCAATTATGGCGGTGTTAGCATTCCCTCTGTCCCACGACATTGTTGATGCATTCGCAGCACTTGCTAGTCAGCATGGAGGAATGGCAGAGCCTAACAAGTGGCTGCGCGTGATATTTTCACGCTTTGCCATTCTCTTCATGCCATTTGTGTTCGGCACACTGGGAGCTACCGTACTCACTGTAAACAGCATTCGAAACAACTGGGTCGCAAACCATGTGTTGTTATATGCGTACATGATTGCCGGAGGCCTGCTGTTCGCAGTATTTTTCGCAATATTTGATGGTGCAACATCGCTCATGTCGGGAGACAAAGGGCGTGTCGGGCTGGTTTCTTTGTGGCTTGGGTGGGCTTGGGCTGTCCTCTACGTCTCACTTGGGTTACAGCTCTACGCGTTCCTTGTGCCTGCCCTTCGCTAATTCGCCTTGGGCGTGAATGCGCCTTTGGAGCTCGGGCAATCCAAACTTCGCGAGGATGGCGGGTAGACATGCGGCGAAAGCATGTTGTCGCGTTGTGTTGTGCAGAGACGGGCATTACGTCTACTTCAAGGAAAGGGAGCTGTATCGCAAATAGTGTCCCGAAAATATGCCAAAGCAATGTTACTGGCTGTGCTAGCTGCATTTTCCGTAGGTATTTTCTACTATTACCGTCTTAATTCGGTTCGGGCAGAGGTTAGCGCGCTCGTTCAACAGGCGGAAGAGGCGGCAGAGCTGTCACCCAGAGACCCACGTATAGCTCGTCTCTGGGCGGATCAAGCGCAAGAAGTTGCCGAGGTGGGAAGGGAATTTAGGGCGCAGGCTGTCACTAGCATGTATGATTCTAAGCTAGAGGAAGCTGCTCTGGCCTTAGAATGGGCGGAGCTATTACTCACCCCTGAGGAGCTAAGCTTTTTTAGGGAGCGCCTTGCAGCTTGGCAGGCGGTTGCCGACATCGTTGGCCCCTTTCCCGATTATGTGCTGTACCCATTAGTGCGTCAAATCTTAGAGAGGTATGTGGAGCGCACGCTCGGTGCACGTGATGTCAAACCTATCGATTGGCGGGTGTCATCTCGTCCGTACGAGTACCAAAACGAATGGTATTGGGTGTTGCGAGTTGAGTACGAAACCACCGGGGGACACGGGGAAGCGGTGCGAAAAAACGAAGTTGCCTATATCAGGCATGGTGAAATTGTGCTTATGCGCGATTGGGAGACAGGGGAGATTGTGTATCGCCGGAGCGCTGCAGACGTGACTCCACCGATGCCACCGCTAACCCACGCCCTTGTGTATCTAGTCGCCCGTTCTACTGCCATAGATAGCTGGCACTGGACGGGGACATTAATGGAGAGCGGTGAGACAGCAGAGTACAACGGGTACACGTACCACCGAGTAGCTGATGTGAGGTTTCCGACTTACGCCGATTTCGAGGAATACATCCGCAGCACCTTCGTCCCTGAACGAGCCGAAGAATACTTAAAGCTTGACCGATATGTAAGCATAAATGGGAGGCTGTTTGTTTCTCCGGGAGAAATGGGATCGGCGTACCGCATGGACCTTTATAGGCTGGTTGTCTTAGAATCACGCAAGGATTTTGTGAGAGTCAAACTGCGCATACCATCCGTATGGGATTCCCCCGACAAAACATCTATCATCGAGTTCGTTCGGCACGGGGACACTTGGTTAATCAAATAGAAAAGGGTGTTGCGATACTTCGCAACACCCCTGTTTTTAACGCTATAGTCCTAACTCGGTCGCCGAATCCTGCATAGCCGCAAGGGCGAGGGTGACAAACTCTCGCAGGGTTAACCCGAGTTCCTCGCAGGAGGCGATGGCCTCTCGGTCAGCCCCGCGGGCAAAGCTCTTCTCGCCGTAGCGGTTTAGGATAAAGTCCGGGTCGATGTTAGCTATTTTTTTGCTGGGATGTATCAGCGCACCGGCCACAATAAGCCCAGTCACGGGGTCGCTGCAGTAGAGCGCTTTGTCGAGCCTAGTGCTGCGCGGGATTCCGTGCGCCTCGTTATGCACCAGCACTGCCTGAACCAGTTCAGCCGGGAGCTGTAGCTCCGCTAACATCTGCGCCCCGAGCTTGCTGTGCTCTGCGGGCTTCTCGGCCGTTTGGTCGTAGTCGATATCGTGCAGCAAGCCGGTCAGCCGCCAAAGGGCGTCGTTCTCGACTAAGCGTCGCGCCAAAGCACCCATGACGACTTCCACTGCCACCATGTGCTTAATAAGGTTCTTGTTCTTCACGTGCTGCCTGACAAGCTCTAGGGCATCGGTACGTTGCATGGGATCTCCTTTCGCTTGCGGCTGATTCCTAGTAGAGCGCACTTCGCACTTTGCACTTAGCACTTCGTGGAGGACGAGGGGACTACCGGCTCCTAGCTGCTGGCTCCTGGTAGAAATACCGCAATCTCGCAGTTCATGATTCACGATTCATGATTCACGATTCCTCAAGCGACAATCCCTTGCGCCTGTCAACTACACAAAAATCGGCGCAAATACCAAAGCCACGATGGCCATAAGCTTAATCAGGATGTTAATTGAGGGGCCGGAGGTATCTTTGAAGGGGTCGCCTACGGTGTCGCCGACGACGGCAGCTTGATGCGTCGTGGTCCCCTTGCCGCCGTACTCGCCGCCCTCGATGTACTTCTTGGCGTTGTCCCAGGCGCCGCCGGCGTTAGACATCATTACGGCCATTAGGAAACCGGTCACTACCGAACCGGCCAAGAGGCCGCCTAAAGCTTCCTTGCCGAGAATCAGGCCGACGACTATCGGCACGACTACGGCTAAGAGGCCGGGCACAATCATTTCGCGTAGCGCTGCGCCGGTGCTGATGTCTACGCAGCGAGCGTAGTCAGGGCGGGCCTTGCCTTCCATAAGACCTTTAATTTCTTTGAACTGGCGGCGCACTTCGCCAATCATTTGGAAAGCCGCCTTGCCAACGGCCTGCATCGTCAAGGCCGAGAAGAGGAACGGCAACATGCCGCCGATAAACAGCCCGATGATAACCCTAGGGTTAAGTAGATCAATTACTGTAAGGCCAACAGCCGTAGCATAGGCCGAGAACAAGGCCAATGCGGTCAGCGCGGCAGAACCAATAGCAAATCCCTTGCCGATAGCAGCTGTCGTATTGCCTACGGCGTCTAGCTTGTCCGTAATCTTGCGCACGGCTTTATCTAGGTGGGCCATTTCGGCAATGCCGCCGGCGTTGTCGGCGATTGGGCCGTAAGCGTCAACAGCGACAATAATGCCGGTGGTAGCCAGCATGCCCACGGCGGCAATAGCTATGCCGTAGAGCCCGGCAAAGTACACGGAAACAAAAATGGCACCTACAATAGCGATAATCGGGAGGGCGGTACTCATCATGCCAACGGCGAGGCCGGTAATGATGTTCGTCGCCGGGCCGGTCTGTGACGCGGCGGCAATGCTTTGGACGGGTGGCTTATCGCCGGAAGTGTAGTACTCGGTGATTTGGCCGATGCCCACGCCTGCCACTAGGCCCGCAACGATAGAGTAGAACACCCCGAGGTCTAAGCCGAGTGCCTGTACAAGCGCGAAGGCACCGGCTATGGTAAGCGCGCCCGCGGCATAGGTGCCGTTTGAAAGTGCCTTTTGCACGTTAGCGCCCTCTTTGGCGGAGACAAAGCGCGTACCAATTATAGAAGCTACGATGCCGATGGCAGCCACACCAAGCGGCAAGATTACGGCCGCCCATGCATTCTCGGCGGCGACAGCGCCAATGGCCATCGCGGCTACAATGGAACCTACGTAGGATTCAAACAGGTCTGCGCCCATACCGGCCACGTCGCCGACGTTGTCGCCGACGTTATCGGCAATAACGGCGGGGTTGCGCGGGTCGTCCTCTGGAATGCCGGCCTCTACTTTGCCTACCAAGTCGGCACCGACGTCTGCGGCCTTAGTGTAGATACCGCCGCCGACGCGCGCGAACAAGGCAATGGAGCTCGCACCTAGCGCGAAGCCGTTAATCATGCCGACTAAGATAGTAAGGTCGGTCACGCCGCTGATAGCGCGAAACGCAATGTACGAAGTGCTGACGCCAAACAGCCCGAGCCCTACGACCGACATGCCCATAACGGCGCCGCCTGAGAAGGCAATGGCTAAGGCTTTGTTGGTGCCAAAACGTGCGGCCGCTGCCGTGCGCACGTTAGCGCGGGTAGCAACCGTCATGCCGATAAAGCCGGCCAGGACAGAACTTAGTGCGCCAAACACAAAAGAGATGGCCGTCCACACGTCGATAGCCAGTATAATGATGACAAACAACGCAGCTACAAAAATGGCGAGCGCCTTATATTCACGGCGTAAAAATGCCATCGCGCCTTCGTAGATGGCGGCGGCGATTTCTTTCATGCGCGGAGTGCCGGCGTCCTGTTGTGTGACGTAGTTAGTCAGGTATAAAGCAAACAGAAGTGCTAAGAGCCCCGCCGCGGGCGACAGCCATAATAGTGTGTCCGCCAAAATTACGTCCCCCTTAATCTACTACTTTGAGAAGGGGCGGATACACCTTGCCGGTGAATCTGCCCCTAACTTTCGAACTATTAGGAGTAGGGCTGATATCGTTTTGACGCTACTGCAAAACGGCAACAGCGAGAGACAAAGCCATAAAGGCGATGCCTAGGCCAATCGTCAGCTTGCTGAAAAAGGCGTCCATGTTCTTTTTGCGCCCAAACAATGCCTCCGCGCCTCCGGCAATAGCTCCAAGCCCTGCGGCACGACCGCTCTGCATAACGATTGAAAGGATTACCCCTATAGCCACTAAGGCTTGGACAATCTTTAAAGCCGTGAGCATTATGCCCTACCTCCCCTCGCGTGAACTCCACTGATTTTAGCATAGCGGGCTAGCGTTGACAACTGGGCGCAGCCCCTCTTCCCCAAGCGACAAGGGACAAGCGACAAGCGACACGCCCAACGGCTGGCGGCTGGAAGCTACGCCAAATTATAAAACGCGTCCTTCCCTGGGTACATCGCGATAGAGCCGAGTTCTTCCTCGATGCGCAATAGCTGATTGTACTTAGCTACGCGGTCTGAGCGCGAGGGAGCGCCGGTCTTAATTTGCCCGGCATTAGTAGCCACGGCTAAATCGGCAATCGTGGTGTCTTCGGTTTCGCCGCTCCGGTGCGAGATTATCGCCGTCCAGCCGGCGCGCTTGGCCATTTCAATGGCGTCTAGCGTCTCCGACAGGGTACCGATTTGGTTGAGTTTAATCAGGACGGAGTTTACGGCGCGTTCCTTAATGGCGCGGGCGATCCGCTCGGTATTCGTCACCAAAAGGTCGTCGCCCACGATTTGCACTTTGTCGCCGAGCCGCTGCCTAAGCAGCTTCCAGCCGTCCCAGTCCTCTTCGGCCATGCCGTCCTCAATCGAGATAATTGGGTACTTGTCAACTAGGGATGCGTACCATTCCACCATCTCAGCTGCCGATTTGACGTACTTTCCGCCTTCCATGACATAGCGGTCGCCTTTGTGGAACTCGGTGGCAGCCGCGTCAAGCGCAATGGCTAGGTCCTGTCCCGGCACGTACCCCGCCGCCTTAATCGCCTCAACCAGCAACGCCAGAGCGTCTTCGTTAGACCCTAAGTGCGGTGCGAAACCGCCCTCGTCGCCTACCGCCGTGCTATAGCCCCGTTGCTTGAGCACTTTCTTAAGATGATGGAACACCTCGGCTCCCATGCGCAGTGCTTCGCTAAAGCTCGCGGCGCCGATGGGCATGACCATAAACTCCTGAATGTCGACGTTGTTGTCGGCGTGCTTACCGCCGTTGATCACGTTTAGCATAGGCACCGGCAGAACGCGGGCGTTGACTCCACCCAAATATTGGAATAACGACAAACCGGCGTCCGCCGCCGCGGCCTTAGCCACAGCCAAGGAAACCGCCAACATGGCATTAGCCCCTAGCCTGCCTTTGTTAGGTGTGCCGTCAAGCTCGATGAGTGTTTCGTCAATACCGGGTTGGTTGAGCGCACTCATGCCAATTAGAGCTTGCGCAATTTCACCGTTTACATGGTCGACCGCGCGGGTGACTCCCTGTCCTAAGAAACGAGTCTTGTCGCCGTCTCTTAGTTCTACGGCTTCAAACTGCCCGGTTGATGCGCCCGACGGCGCGATAGCCCGCCCTACAATGCCGTTTTCTAAAACCACTTCGGCTTCTACCGTCGGGTTGCCGCGCGAATCTAGCACCTCTCGCGCTAGGATTTCTGCGATAATGCTCATTTAACCAGACCTCCTTCAATTAAGGACTTACCTTTCATGGCTTCCGGTTGCGCTACGCCAAGTAACTCCAGCACCGTCGGCGCAATGTCTGCCAAGCTGCCTCTTTCGCGCAGTCTAACATCGTGCTGCGGCGCCACGATTACACATCCTACATCGTTAAGCGTATGCGCGGTAAGCGGTTGTCCGCCCTCGTCGAGCATGCATTCGGCATTGCCGTGGTCGGCCGTGACAACCAGCGCGCCGCCCTCCGCCAAAACTGCCGCGACGACTCGCGCGAGCGCTGCGTCGACGGTTCGCGCCGCGGCGCTGGCAGCCTCGAACACACCGGTGTGTCCGACCATATCGAGGTTGGCAAAGTTAAGAACCAGTAGGTGGTATCCCTCTTTAATTTTCTCCACAAAAGCATCGGCTAACAGCGGTGCGCTCATGGCCGGAGCCAGGTCGTAAGTCGCGACTTTGGGCGACGGTATTAAGACGCGGTCCTCGCCCGGGTAGGGCGCCTCGGTACCGCCATTAAGGAAGAACGTTACATGGGCGTATTTTTCGGTCTCGGCCATCCTGAGCTGCTTTAGCCCCGCGCTGCTCACTACCTCACCTAGAGTCGAAGTCAAGTCCTGCGGCGCAAACAGGTATGGGTAGGCGAAGTCCTCTTGGTAGCGTGTAAACGTCAAAACGTCAACCTTAGGCTGTACAGCCCGGTCAAAGCCCACTTCACCGCCACCAACGCTTTGCACGATTTGCCGCATGCGGTCAGAGCGAAAGTTAAAGAACAGCACGCCGTCTCCGTCACGGAGATTGCCTTGTGGCACATGTTCGGCTAATACAAGCGGTGGAACAAATTCGTCAGTTACGCCGGCTTCATACTTTGCTTCCACGGCGCTGCTGGCCAAAGCCACCTGCTCGCCTGCCCCTTCGGTCAGGGCTCTGTAGGCAAGTGCGGTGCGCTCCCAGCGTTTGTCACGATCCATGCCGTAGTAGCGCCCCATCACTGTGGCTATTCTCCCGCACCCTAACTCGGCGATAAAGCGCTCTAGATCAGAGAGAAACGATGCGCCGGAAGTTGGCGACACATCGCGCCCGTCTAGTTGCAGGTGCAGATAAACTTCCAGTGAGGCGAGCTTGCACTCCTTAAGCACGGCCTTTAGGTGGTCGACATGGCTGTGCACTCCGCCGTCGGACAACAGGCCAAACAAGTGTAGCCTGCCGCCCCGACTCTCTAGGTCGCCTATGAGCTTAACCCACTCGGGGTGACCTCGCAGCTCTCCCTGACTAAGCGCAGTTTGAATGCGCACCAAGTCTTGATACACCACGCGACCGGCGCCGATATTTAGGTGCCCGACATTGCTGTCCCCCATTTGCCCGTCGAGCAGGCCTACCGCCTTACCGGAGCAGGCGAGGCGTGCCGTAGGATAACAGAGCAGCAACTCTGTAAGCGCAGGCATATTGCCGTATACAGCATTGCCGTGTGGATCGGAGCTTAATCCCCAGCCGTCTAGAATCACGAGGGCTACTTGCTTGTACATAAATACCCCCGCGCGGCGCCGACTACCACGGCCGCAAAAGTTTCTGCGCTTAGGCTCGCACCGCCGACTAAGGCCCCGTCTATTTCGCTTTGGGCGGTGAACTCCGCGATGTTTTCCGGCGTGACACTGCCGCCGTAAAGTAGCCTAAAAGCCTGCTCGCGGATGCCGCGCTCTTTGCATAACCACGCCTTCACTGCCGCAAGCACAGCGCTCGCGTCCTGTGCGCTGGCCGCAAGAGAGGTACCGATAGCCCAAACCGGCTCGTAGGCCACGACAAAGCTCGCCTCGCTCGGCAGTAGCTCTAAGCCCAGTTCGATTTGCCTTAGCACATGACGCTCGCTCTCTCCTGCCGCACGCACTGCGCGGCTTTCACCGACACAGAGCACGGGGGTAAGACCGCTCTCTACCGCTGCCCGAACTTTGCGCGCAATAAATCCGTCATCCTCCCCTAGATGTTGCCGGCGTTCGGAGTGGCCTACGAGAACGTAGTCGCAGCCTAGGTCGCGCAGCATCGGCATCGAAACTTCACCGGTAAAGGCGCCTTTTTCGGCGGGATAGCCGTTTTGCGCGCCGAGGCGAATCTTTGCAGCACTGAGAACTCCGGCCACCGACAGCAGGGCCGTAAACGGTGGGCAGACGACGACTTCGCACGTCGCATGTTCGGCAAGCAGCGCTACTAACTCGCGAGTCAGCTTGCCGCTCGCGGCGAGCATGCCGTTCATCTTCCAATTGCCAATAACTAAGGGCGTGGCTACCCTACTCACTTTTTCCATATTTATCGGTCAGCGCGGCTACACCCGGCAATACCTTCCCTTCCAGAAACTCGAGGGAAGCCCCGCCTCCGGTCGACATATGTGTCATGCGCGCGGCTAAGCCGGACTGCTCGACGGCCGCGACACTGTCCCCGCCGCCTACAATGGTGACTGCCTGTGAAGCCGCTAAGGCCTCGGCAATACCAAACGTGCCCACGGCAAAGACCGGGTTCTCAAACACGCCCATGGGACCGTTCCACAGCACGAGTCTTGCCGCGGCGATAACGGCAGCAAAGCTCTCGCCTGTAGCGGGGCCTATGTCGACGATGGCCGCATCTTTTGGAATGTCCGCGAGGCCCACTATCTCGCCCTCTTCGGCGTTAATGTCTGACGCGACCACGACGTCGCTTGGCAGGTGCACGGCTACCTTGCTGCGCTCGGCTAGGTCAAGCAGTTCGGCGGCTAGCTCTACTTGCGTCGGCTCATAGAGCGACTTGCCTACATCGACGCCCCGCGCCTTAAGGAAGGTGTTGGCCATGCCGCCGCCGATAATTAGGCTATCGGCGCGCCTAAGCAACGCTTCGATGACCTTAATTTTGTCCGAGACTTTAGCGCCGCCTAGAATCGCCACAAAAGGCCGCCGCGGGCTCTCGAGCGCACCGCCGAGAAAGTCTAGTTCTTTGCTCATCAGAAAGCCTGCTGCAGCGGGCGTAAGGAGCGCAGGCACGCCGGAGACGGAGGCGTGGGCGCGGTGAGCAGCGCCAAAGGCGTCATTGACATACACTTCGCCTAAGCGCGCTAAGGCCTGCGCAAACTCCGCGCCGTTCTTTTCTTCTGCCACATGAAAGCGCAGGTTTTCCAGCATCACTACATCGCCGGGGTTCATGGCGGCGACGCGCGCTTCTACTTCCGGCCCGATGCAGTCGGGCAAAACCGGGACATCAACCCCGAGCAACTCCGCGAGCCTACGCGCCGCCGGCGCTGTGCTGTAGCGAGCCTCGAACCCGCCCTTCGGGCGCCCGAGGTGGCTTGCCAAAATCACTTTCGCCGACTGCTCGCGCAAGTAACGAATGGTGGGTAAAGCAGCCCGAATGCGAGTGTCGTCGGTAACCGCGCCGCTGTCATCAAGCGGCACGTTAAAGTCGACCCGCACAAATACACACTTGTTGCTAACCTCGATATCTTTTAACGTAAGTTTTTCCATCGCAAGTCTTCCTACTGCATGTGCTTAGCGATAAGCGACAGCACATCAACCATGCGGCAGGAGTATCCCCACTCGTTGTCGTACCAGCTGCAGACCTTGACGAGAGTATCGCCAATTACCTGTGTAAGTTCGAGGTCGACAATCGACGAACGAGTATCTCCCAAATAGTCAACCGAAACTAACGGCTCGTCGCTGACGCCGAGGATTCCGGCCAAGGGGCCTGCTGCCGCCCGGCAAAACGCGGCGTTCACGGCCTCTTTGGTCGTCGGCTTGGAGACTTCTACGGTTAGGTCGACGATAGACACGGTAGTTGTGGGCACGCGCAAGGCGAAACCGTTAAGCTTGCCCTTAAGCTCCGGCAGCACTAAGCCGATGGCTTTGGCGGCACCCGTGCTCGAAGGAATAATCGACTGCCCGGCAGTGCGGGCGCGGCGCAAATCCGAGTGGACTTGGTCGAGAATGCTCTGGTCGTTGGTAAAGGCATGCACCGTGTTCATTAAGCCCTTGACGATGCCAAACTCCTGATGCAGCACTTTAGCCATCGGTCCTAAGCCGTTGGTGGTGCAGGAAGCGTTCGAGATTATGTGGTGGTCGGCATGGCTGTACTTGTCATCATTGCAGCCAAGCACTATGGTGATGTCCTCGCCTGTAGCCGGAGAGCTGATAAGTACCTTCTTGGCCCCTGCCTGCAGGTGCTTGCCCGCGGTATCGCGTTCCTTAAACTTCCCTGTGCATTCAACGACGACGTCAACTTCTAGCTCGCGCCAAGGCAAGCGGGTTGGGTCCTTCTCTGCCGTGACGCGAATAACTTTGCCGTCTACGCTAAAGCCCTCGGCCGTAACTTCGACCTTAGCGTCAAAACGCCCGTAGTTGGAGTCATACTGCAGAAGATGCGCCAGCGCTTTAGGAGGGGCAAGGTCGTTAATAGCTACAATCGTCAGATCCTCACGTTTATGGGCAATACGAAATACTTGTCGTCCGATGCGTCCAAAACCATTGATTGCGATTCTCATGTAACATCCTCCTCTGATAAATTCTCTTTATACTAAGCGCTCAGTTTCTCCCGCGCAGAGCTTTCCCCACAACAGAAAATGCCGAAGCCACCATGCTTAAGTAGTCACAGCCGGCGTCGAGAAAACGCGCCGCATACCCCGCGTCAGCCGCAAGCTCACCGCAGACGCCGACTTCACGCCCTCGCTGTTTGGCAAAGGGCAGCGCGTAGTCGATGAGGCGAAACATGGCGTCTCCGGCATCCGGCAACTGCCAGTCCCCCGCGCGATCGTACGCGTAAACATAGGCCGCCAAATCATTGGTGCCGAGGCTAAAAAAGTCGGTTACCTCGGCTAGCTCTCTGGCCATCAGCATAGCGGCAGGCGTCTCCAGCATGGCCCCCAGTTTAATATGCGCGGCACCTTGCTCGCTAAGCACGGCTCTGACGGCAGACATCTCTTGCGCACTGGTAACCATAGGTACCATGATGCTGAGCGACCCGTAGGCCGAAGCCTTAACCAAGGCCTTTATTTGCCGCTCCAGAATGTCGCGCCGCCTGAGCAGAACTCGTACGCCCCGCTCGCCTAACATTGGGTTAGGTTCCCGCTCCCGCGTCACCCCCGGTATGGGCTTGTCGGAACCTAGGTCAAGTAGGCGGAAGATGACCGGTCTACCGAGCGCGGCCTTTACCGCAGCGATATAGTGCTCTTCTTCCTGTTCTATGCCGGGCATGCCCCCACATTGCAGATAGAGAAACTCGGTGCGGAAGAGCCCCACGCCTTTATAGCCTTGCGCGGCCGCGATATCCCGTGCCGAAGCTGCATTTAGCCACAGCGGAAAGGGCGTATAGTCTACCTGGGTCGAGACAAAGCTGCGCTCGCCGGCCCAAATCTGGCCGGTTGCACCGTCTATGCTTAAGAGCTGTCCCTGCCAAGCTTTGATGTCGAACGAGACATCGGCCACCAGTGGCACACTTAACGTGCGGGCCAAAATAGCTAAGTGCGAAGTGGCAGCTAAGGGTTCGCGCAGCACGATGCCGCGCACACCGCTACCGTAGGCTTCGTATAGGCCCAACGGAGTAAGCGAGTCAGATAACAATATGCCGCCTTGACTTTCTGCGTCTTCCATGGCCAAAAGCTCCTGCCCGAGCGCGCGTAGGTCTTCCGCACGCTGCCGCAGGTACGGATGGCGCGCTCCGTCAAGCAACTTGGCTTGTTGTTCACAGGCCTCTGTGATAGCCTCGGCTACGGAACGCCCCCGAGACACGGCTTTCTCTACGGTAGTCCGCAGCTCTGGGTCTTCAAGTAGCGCTAGATAGACCAGCGCGAGTTCACGCGCCGCGCCGGGAAGAGATGCATCCTCCGCCCATCGCTCGTACCGCCTCTCTGCGGAGCTATATACCTGCTCGACGCTTAGGACCGCCTGCCGCCGCGCTGACGCCCGGTAGGCTATGCCGGAAGCGGCTCCCCCTGCTACACCGGTTCCTTCTGCTATTATCACTGCCTCTCGCCAAACCCCTCTTCAATAAACTGTATAATCGCGTCTAATGCAGCCTGCACGTCGCCGCTGCCGCGCACAGTAACTAATACGCGGTCGCCGGCGGTAAGTTCCCAGCCGGTCAGCGCAAGAATGTTCGCGGCAGAGAGCGTGTCGTCGCCGTGGCTAAGCCGCACGTCTACATTAAGTTTCCCGCAGAGCTCGCGCAGGCGGGCAAAGGGGCGAAAGTGTAGCACTTCGTTAGAGATTACCGCAGAGCGCTCTGCTTCTTTCACCGTTCCCCCTCCCCTCCTCTAAACCCTAACTCCCGCGCAATGTTTTCTAGTTTGCGCAGGCGATGATTTACCGCGCTCTTGCTGAGCGGCGGTTTAAAGTAAAGGCCAAGTTCTTCGAGACTAGCCTCCGGGTACCGCGCGCGTATGTCCGCAGCCTCCCGTAGCTGTGCCGGCAAGTTCACACTGCCCATTGTCTGATCGATGTGCCGAATGGCGTCTGTTTGCCGCCACGATGTTTGCATGGTTTTGTTTAGGTTAGCCGTTTCGGCGTTAACTAGCCGGTTAACTTGGTTGCGCATGGACTTGCGCACCCTAGCCTCTTCTACTCGCAAGAGCGCGGCGTGCGCTCCGACGAGGTTTAGAAAATCCACTACTTGCTCGCCTTCCTTCAGGTATACGACAAAGAGCTCCTTACGCCTGACTATGCGCGGCGTCAAGCTGCACTTTTCCATTACTCTGCACAGGTACTCGGCTTGTCCCTCGGACTCGGTCACCATTTCAAGGTGATAAGACACGCGATTAGGGTCTGTGATTGTGCCGGAGATAATGAATGCACCCCGCAGATAAGCCCGCAGGCAACAATCCTGTGATAGCTCCGGCTGCACTAACTCGATTCGCCGGTGACTCGCGTCCCAAAGTCCTACCGCAGATAGCACTTCCTCGGCCTGCGGGCAGAAAATAAGGTACATGCGGTTCTTGCGAAATGCCGACCTGCGCCTGATAAACACCCGCGCCTCAGGTTGATGTTCCTTGACAAGGCGCAAAATAAGCCGCGCCACACCGGGGCTTTGCGTGGCAATGTTTAACCCGAGGCCGCCGCCGCGGGATAGCTGCAGGGTGGCATGCTGCCTTATGATAGCAACCAACTCTGCGCGGCGACAACAGAGGTCTTCGTCAATAACTCGTACGAGTTCACTTTTGACATCCTCGGTAAAGGTCACTTCGCACTCCCTCGCTCCTACGGCCTTTGCACCTTCACTTAGTATTCCACTTGTGCGCGGTTTTCCCTGCTCCAAATCCTCTGCCTCCGCACACTAATATAGCACAACAGGCCCATCCAAAGATGAGCCTGTCGCTTGTGGCTGCTTAAGTCCGTGGTGAGAATGTCCTGCAGTCGGTGTCTTTGCTGCTGCGAGCATTAGGCGACTGCACTTCAATCTCCTTGGCGCTACAGTGATTGGTGTTCACGTGATAGCGACAGGTGTTCACCACACACTTTACCCCGGGAAGATGACGACTGGTTCCTTCAACGTTCATCGCATTCACCCCCTTTGCGTATACTGCGTTTAGTATGCGTTAAGGGGCGAGATTCATGTAAGGGCGACGACCTCATTGGCAATGTCGGTCAAGCTCCGCGACTGCCTAGTAATTCGCCTCTAGAAATAGTACAATCACAAAAAGATGCAACTAGGGGGATGCGCATGGAGCTATGGCGGCGCAACTTGTTGGTACTTTGGGTGGGAACCGTCTTTGCGGGCATATCCTTTTCGTTGGTCGCGCCGTTTCTGCCACTCTTACTTAAGCAGGTCGGTGTGGTCGAAAATCTCGAGGTGTGGTCCGGCTGGGCCTTTGCCTCTACCTTTTTCACCAGCGCCCTCATGGCGCCGGTGTGGGGGTCTTTGGCCGACAAGTACGGGCGCAGACTCCAGTTAGTGCGGGCTGGTATAGGTATTGGCGTGACGTATATTTTTCTTTCACTTGCGACTAATGCCTGGCAGGTTATTTTCCTCCGCCTGCTGCTTGGGCTGTTTAACGGCTTTATCCCGACGGCCATCGCTATGGTCGCCGTCAACACGCCGGAAGAACATATGGGCCCGGCACTTGGCGTAATTCAAAGTGGCGGCGCCTTTGGCTCGGTAGTCGGACCGCTGATTGGCGGTTACATGAGCCACTTTCTTGGCATACAGCAGACACTGCTTATCGCCGGGGGTAGCTTGTTCGTGGCGACGGTTTTTACCGTGCTCTGCACCAATGAGGAACACAAAGGTGACCGCTCCATCGTGCGCGATGTCCTCGGCGACATCCGCCAGTCGCTCAGCAAGCCGTTTTTAGTGCAAATGTTTGTGCTGGTGCTGATGTTTAATATTGCCCTAATGGTGATTCAGCCTGTACTGCCTATTTTTATCCTGCGGTTAGCAGGCGACCGCGACGCGGCAGTGCCAACCGGCATAATCTTCGCGCTCGCGGGCATCGCTACGGTGCTGGCCGCCCCGCGCTGGGGACGCGTGGGCGCGGCTTGGGGCGAGAGAAAGGTTCTGCGCGTAGCGCTTATCGGGGCTGCCGCAGTAAGCGTACTTACAGCCTGGGCCAACAACTTGTATATGCTTGGCGGGCTCCGCTTTGTGCTCGGACTGTTTATCGCCGCGCTAATGCCGGTCAGCACTACGCTTATTGCTAAGTCCGTGCCGACAAACTTCCGCAGCCGCGTGCTAGCTCTTAACAACAGCTTCGGACAACTAGGCGGCGCCATCGGACCGACTCTAGGCGGCTATATGGGACTAGCCTTCGGTCTCCCCTCCGTGTTTATTGGCATGGGGGTATTGCTTGCCGTTGTAGCACTAGCCCTAGAGAAAGCGCGCTGGCAGGATGCGCCTACTACTCAGTAGCGCGCGGCGTATATAGCGCGGATGCAGGCGCGATCTAGCTCTACGTAGTTATTTGAGAGCAGGCGCTGCTGTTTTTCTAGGACGCTGTCTGTAAAGGAATCTATTTCGTCGATTGTCATGCTGTATTCTCTTAATTGCTTCTGTGGGAGCAAGCGACTAAGCAGCAGGTCAAGGGCCGACCATACGCCGTGGTCGCTGTCTACTGTAAGGGCGGTGGCGATAGCGCTGCGCAACACGCGAATGTGTCCGCCCGGCTTCAGCCGGTCGTAGGCGCGAAACACCGGCACAAAGAACTGGTAGTTCGCCTGCCCATGCGGCACGTGGTACTTGCCGCCAAGCGGATAGGAAAGTGCGTGAACTGCTGCCACGCCGGTATTGCCAAAGGCGATGCCGGCGTAGTTGCTGGCAAGGAGGAGCTGTTTGAGTTGGCCAAAGCGCGCGTCGCGCCCATGCTCGGCAATGTGCCTAAAGCTTGCAAGAATCAGCGAGATGGCCTGCAGGCTAAATAGCTCGGTGTAGCTATTGGAGCGCGGCGAGACCAGGGATTCTGCAGCGTGAATCAGCGCGTCGACTGCGCTGTAGAAAAAGTAGTCGTAGGGCAGGCTCGCCAGCAACTCCGGGATAAGGACGGCATACTCAGCATAAAAGGCATCACCGCCGAGACCAAACTTGGTCTCTTTTTCTTCTACTGCCAAGACCGCCAGATTTGTCACTTCGCTACCGGTGCCGCAGGTAGTAGGCACGATAACCAAGGCCTTCCCCTTGACGAGGGGCGCACGTTTCTCTAAGAAGTCGAGGGTGGGATGTGACCCGTCTAGCGCTAAGAACTTTGCCGTGTCGGCGACTGCCCCTCCTCCTACGGCCACGATGCGCCGGTAAGCGCGTGGGCTAATGGCCCGACGGACGGCGTCAACTAGGGTGTGGGTGGGCTCCCCTGTCCCGAACTGCTCGTAGAACAGGAAGTCACACGCGGAGGGCAAAGCAGCTAAATACGCGTCGTAGATAAAGCGGTGAGTAAACACTAAATCGCCCGCGCCGACATTAAACTCGCGCCAAAACTCACCGGCGGTATCAAAGCAGTGTATTTGTGTGGGCAGACTAAACAGCCTCATGCTTCGCAGCCCTCCGTAATCCCTGCTATGGCCTTGGCTAGCTTCTGTTTGGCGGCAAAATCTGCCTGCCGCCCAATCACGATACGTTGCGCCTGTGGCGAGCCCGCGCCGTGCATGGATTCCGTGCGGTAACCTACTGCTCCTGCGCCTAACGTAAGATTTTCAATCAGGCGAAGTACGCGCAGGCGATGCTCTGTGGGGACTCCCGCTACCCCCTGCAGGTATTTCTCTAGCCAAGGTTTAGTGGCGGGGTTACTTAAGTCGCGCTCGCTCGGCATCGTTACCATTAAGCCGCCGGCGATGTCCTCGGCGAGGCGGGATATCTCATAGGGGAAGCGCGTGACGTTTTGCTTGCAGACGTTAGCTAACAACAGGTCGACGAGATACGTGCCGGTGGCAGTGGCGCGCCCCTCGGACGAGCAGGCAAGGCCACAGGCGTAGAGCGTCTCGTTAAGATGCGTCATCTCGATGAGTTTGTCCTTGACGTGGCTTGCGCGACTTGCGCCGTTGTACTCCGCGGCTAGCGCGGCCGCCCCAATTAAGACGTCGCCTACCCCAACCTTGCAGCCGCCGTAGCTCTGGCGGTGATAAGCGGCAAACCGCTCAACCAATAGTCCCGCGTAGTCGTGTTCCCCGCACATAAACACGCGCTCCCACGGCACAAACACGTCGTCAAAGACGACTAGGCATTCATGACCGCCAAAGCGCGCGTTGCCGACGTCGAGGCTGCCGTTTTCAAGCTTGCGCGTGTCGGATGACTGGCGACCGTAAATGTAGATGAGCCCAGCGCTGTCGGCCGGGACGGCAAAAGCGACGGCATAGGCTCGGTCACTCGCCGCAAGCGCTATGGTCGGCATGGCCAATATTTCGTGTGAGTTAAGCGCACCGGTCTGGTGCACCTTTGCCCCGCGCACCACTATCCCGTCTGGGCGCTCTGCGACGACACGCAGGTACATGTCTGGGTCTGGTTGCTGGGAGGGTGACTTGCTGCGGTCGCCCTTAGGGTCGGTCATGGCGCCGTCTATCGTCGCGTCTTTTGCCTGCATATCGCAGAGCCAGCGGCGGAAGCGCTCGTGGTACTTGGTGCCGTAGGCGCGGTCGATTTCAAACGTAGCGCTGTCGACGGCGTTAATGGCGTCCATACCGACACACCGCTGAAAGCAGGCAGCAGTTTTTTGCCCTAAGAGGCGCAGCATCTTAACTTTCGCCACCAAGTCGTCGGCGCTTTGGTGCAGATGGCAAAAGCGGCTGATTCTCTCGCCGGTTAAGCTCGAACTCGTCGTCAGCAAGGCGGCGTATTCTGGGTTGAGTGCCAGCTCATAAGTAAGGGCCACCGCATTAAGCGAAGGCCTAACCAGGGGATGGTCGACGATGTTTTCTATGCGCTCTCCAAGCAGGTAGGCCTCAAACTTCATGCGTCGCAGGGAGTCGATGTACTCGGCGGCAGTCTTTAACGCCATATTACTTCCCTCCTAAGCAAAAATCTGACCTCCGGCCATTAGCCAGAGGTCAGTTCGTTATTGCACTCTGACTTTCTGCATTTTATCTCCCTGCTCGATGTGGTCCACTAAGTCGACATTGTCGATAACCTTTCCAAACACGGTATGCACGCCGTCTAAGTGAGGCTGCGGCTGACGCACCACAAAGAACTGGCTGCCGCCTGTATCTTTGCCCGCGTGAGCCATACTAAGGGCCCCGCGCACATGTTTATGGGGATTGCCGGCGGTTTCACACTTAATCTTGTAGCCCGGGCCGCCGCGCCCCGTGCCTTCGGGGCATCCGCCCTGAATCACGAAATTCTTGATGCAGCGGTGAAAGGTAAGGCCGTCGTAGAAACCGGCATTAGCGAGTTTTGTAAAATTCTCTACCGTGCCGGGCGCGTCTTCTGCGTAAAGTTCAATCGTAAAGGTGCCTTTCTCGGTCTCCATGGTACAGATTTTGTTTTCGCTCAAGCAAACATCCCTCCCAACTATAGTTAGTTCGCCACGCTAGCGCAAAATCCTACCGCTAAAAGATAGACAGGTAGCGCTCGAGCTCCCACGGGTGCACGGTCTTCTCGTAGATGTGCTGCTCCTCTCGCTTAGCGGCCAGGTAACGCTCCACAATGTGGTCTCCAAGCGTCTCGCGCATCAACTTACTTTGGGCAAAATAGTGCAGTGCTTCCGTCAGGGTGCCGGGCAATGCCTCGACTCCCGCGTGGGCGCGCTCATGTTCGCACATGTCATAGATGTTGCGCTCTACGGGCGGCGGCGGCACCAGACCATCTTTAATTCCTTGTAGCCCGGCGCGCAGGGCAACCGCAAACGCTAGGTAGGGGTTACAGCTTGGGTCGGGGCTCCGCAGTTCAAGCCGGGTAGCGTTGCCGCGCCTGGCGGGCACGCGGATAAGCGGGCTGCGGTTGCGCTCCGACCAAGCAATGTAGACCGGGGCCTCGTACCCCGGGACTAGGCGCTTATAGGAGTTGACCAAGGGGTTGGTGATGGCCGTGTATTCGCGCACGTATTTAATCAAACCGGCCAGATACTGCATGGCCACTGCGCTTAGCTGATGCGGGGCGGAGGGGTCGTAGAAGGCGTTAGTCCCATTCGTGAACAAGGACTGGTTAATGTGCATACCGGAACCGGCCTCGCCGAAGAGGGGCTTCGGCATAAAGGTAGCGTGCAAGCCGTGCTGCATGGCGATAGTGCGCACCACGAGCTTAAATGTGGTAACATTATCTGCAGTGGTTACCGCCGGCGCGTAGCGGAAATCTATTTCGTGCTGGCCGGGTGCACACTCGTGGTGTGAGGCCTCGACGTGAAAGCCCATTTCCTCAAGCGTCAGAACAATGTCTCGGCGCGCGTCTTCGCCGCGGTCAATGGGAGAAAGGTCGAAGTAGCCACCGCGGTCGTTGGTAATCGTGGTGGGGCGGCCTTCCGCGTCGCGCTTAAAGAGGAAGAACTCGGCCTCAGGCCCTACCTGCATGGTGTAGCCGAGAGACTGCGCCTCGGCCACCGCACGCTTTAGCGTACCGCGCGGGCAACCGCTAAAGGGCGTGCCGTCGGGGTTCAGAATGTCGCAGATGAGGCGTGCCGTGGGTGCCTTATCTTTCGTCCACGGAAACACGGCATAGGTGTCGGGGTCGGCCTTAAGCAGCATGTCGGATTCCTCAATGCGAGCAAATCCTTCAATAGAAGAGCCGTCAAACATCATCTGTCCTTCGAGCGCTTGTTCTATCTCGTCCACTGAAATGGCGACGTTCTTGTTGACGCCTAGGATGTCCGTGAACTGCAACCTCACAAACCTGATATTGTCCTCTTTCACTCGCTGCAGCACGTCGTAACTACTGGCCATACCCTTCACCCTTTCCAAACTATAATGCGACTATGATACAGAACCACCGGGCAGTTGTCTATAGAAATGCAACAATTTCGAGGAGCGTGTGTGCGTGAGCCAAGTAGCTGTTACGAAGGCGTCAAGTTATGCGCCCGCAGAAATAGAGCAAGCACTAGAGAGAGGCTTGCGCTTAGTTTATCCCGAAGGACTCGCACACTTGATTAAGCCGGGCGCTAAGGTAGCGCTCAAAGTAAACATGCTCATGGGCAAAGGGCCGGAGCGAGCCATCACCACGCATCCGGCGGTAGTGCGCGCTGTCTGTAAGGCAGTGTTGTCGTGTGGGGGCATCCCGCTGATTATTGACAGCCCGGGCGGGCCGTATACCCCTGCCATGCTTAAGTCGGCATACGAAAGGTGCGGCTTTGCGGAAGTGGCCCGCGAGACCGGTGCACTACTTAACTTTGACACAGCGGTGGAAAAGGTAGGCCGCGCGACAGGGACTTTAGTGAATGCGGCTGAGCTTTTGGCTCCGGCTGTGCAGGCCGATGTCTTAATTAACTTGCCCAAACTAAAAACACACGGCCTCACAGTAATGACCTGCGCCGTAAAAAACATGTTCGGCTTGATACCGGGCTTGACTAAGATTGACTACCACATGCGCATGCCTGAGGTGCCAGACTTTTGCGCGGCACTCGTAGGGATTGCGGAGCTCGCGCAGCCGGAACTTACGATTGTAGATGCGGTCGTGGCCATGGAGGGCGAAGGCCCGTCCGGCGGCAAGCCCAAGGAACTCGGCTATCTCTTGGTGGGATGCAATATGCACGCAGTGGATATGGTTGCGGCCGAGCTTTTAGGGATAAAACCGGAGCAGGTGCCGACCATAGTCGCAGCCCGGCAAGCCTCGCCAAGACTTGCTCCCCTGAACCTTCTGGATGTTGTGGTGCTAGGAGAAGCGCTTACGCCCCACAAGGTGCGGCTACCGGTGGCCGCCAAGAACACCAACCTCTTTGAGAAGACGCTCCCTAAACCAGCCGCGGATGTCCTGGCACTCTACTTGCGGCCGCGACCGCGTTTCGTTAGGCAAAAATGCACGGCCTGCGGCATCTGCGTGCGTAGTTGCCCGCCCCGCGCACTTACGGCGCGCAAAAAAGACGTGCCCGAGTTAAACCTAGCCTTGTGCATTCGCTGCTTCTGCTGCCAAGAGCTCTGCCCCGAACACGCCGTCGAGGTAGAGCGCTCTTTGCTCGGACGCATCCTAACCCGCTTCTAAAAAACAAAAGGGACGGTTCTTCTTGTTTCGCGGACTCATCTGCATTTGACTTCTCAAACGAAAGAGCGAGGATACATCATGACTCTAAATGAGGCCATTCAAATCATGACAGACAAAATAGCATCTATCCTTGCAGATAACACGCCAACAGTGTATCTCCATGGATCGGTTGTGCTTGATGACTTTCGACTCGGCTGGAGTGATATTGACATACTCGTGCTGACCGAGCGAGAAATAAGCGAACAGCAGGCAGAGGCTCTAGTTAGGCTTCGCGAGGCTTTATTAGAATGCTATCCCAGCAACCCTTATTTTAGGTTGTTTGAAGGCGGTATGCTTTCTGCCGATGCGTTCCTGAACGGCAAAAAAGAGCGGGCGGTGTATTGGGGAACGAGCGGCGAGCGCATCACCGATAACTATAGAATGAGCAGTTTGGGTATGGCAGTGCTGCTTGATAACGGCATTCTTCTTCACGGCAATGATCTTCGTGAGAGGATGATCTATCCGTCATACACACAAATGTGCAAAGACATTTCCCAGCACGCACAGGTGGCTCGGAGACATGGCGCCGTGATTGGTTGGCTATTGGACATAGCGCGAGGGATTTATACCCTCCGCACAGGAAAGATTGTCGCCAAGACCGCTGCCGGCGAATGGGCATTGGAAAACGGAATATGCCCTGACGCTGACGCCATGCGAAAGGCTGTCAAATGCCGCAAGGAAGCCTGCCCCACGGACGAAAATAGTATAGATAATGCAATCATTCAGCGGTTTGCTGATGTGTTAGAGAGCGAGTTAGACAAACAAGGTCATAGGTATAGTTGAGAACCGAAAGAGAACAAAAGAGAAACAAAAGGGACGGTTCTTCCTGTTTCGCGGACTACTCATCCTTATCCAACTTCCCAAAAAGAACCGTCCCCGTTGTTTTCCGTTGTTCAAGTTCTAAATACAAGGAGGTCATCAAATGAACATCGACGTCAACTACATTGTCCAGCAACTAGTGCACATCGCCATGACTCCGAGCCCGGTGGGGTATACGGGAGAAGTCATCGAGTACTTACGGGCGGAGTTCGACAAGCTCGGCCTCTCCACCCGGCTACTTAACAAGGGAGGGCTCCTAGCCACTCTGCCAGGCAAAAACGATGATGAGCATCGCACGCTAAGCGGCCATGTCGACACGCTCGGCGGCATGGTTAAGGAAATTAAGAGCAGCGGCCGACTCAAGCTCGCCAAGATTGGCGGCTACACCATGAACTCCGTCGAGGGCGAGCACTGCACGGTCATTACCGCAACAGGCGCAAAGTTTACAGGCACTATCCTGACGACAAAGCAGTCCGTGCATGTCTATGGACCGGATGCGAGTAAGCAAGAGCGCAGTGATGACAATATGGAAATTCGGCTTGACGCAGTGGTTAAGAACAAAGAAGACGTCACGAAGCTAGGCATTAGCGTCGGCGACTACATCGCCTTTGACCCGCGCACGACCGTAACCGAGTCGGGCTTTGTAAAGTCGCGACACCTCGACGACAAGGCCTCGGTAGCTGTGCTACTTGGCGTAGCCAAATACTTTGCCGACAACAAGCTGTCTCCCGCGCGCACTACGCATTTCTTTATCACTAATTATGAGGAAACCGGCCACGGGGCGAGTGTGGGCACGCCGCCTAAGACTACGGAGTTTATGGCCGTCGACATGGGCTGCATCGGCGAAGGGCTAAGCTGCACCGAACACGACGTGTCGATTTGCGCCAAAGACTCCGGCGGCCCCTACGACTATGCGCTCCGCCAGCAGCTCGTAGCACTCGCCGAGGAGCTAAAACTTCCGTACGCTGTGGACATCTATCCTTATTATGGCTCCGACGCCGGAGCAGCCTTGCGTGCCGGCGCAGACGTGCGCACAGCCCTGATTGGGCCGGGCGTAGACGCATCCCACGCGCACGAGCGCACCCATCAAAGCGCACTCGAAGCAACAGCTAAGCTTTGCGTGGCGTATTTGCTGAGCTAGAAAACGAAAGAACAAAAGGGACGGTTCTTCTTTCCAAAAAGAACCGTCCCCGTTGTTTCATTCGTGGTTGTATTGACAGCGTCCACTCCACGCAGTACAATGGACATATAATACCGAAGGGGGTGCGCTACCATGAGCGACACGACGAATGTAAGCATCCGGATTGATGTTCAACTTAAGAAGCAGGCCGAAGAGCTCTTCTCGGACTTGGGACTTAATATGACGACGGCGATGACGATTTTCCTTCGTCAAGCCGTTCGCAGCCAAGGGATCCCGTTTGAGATTTCGCGTGTTCCGAACGCTGACACCATTGCCGCAATGAAAGAAGCCGAAATCATTGTTCGCGACCCGAATGCAAAGGGGTATACTGATCTTGCCTCGTTGTTTAGGGACTTGAAAGCGTGAAGTACACTGTCAAGCTAACAAGCAGATTCCGCAAGGACTACAAGCTGATGTCAAAGCGCAACCTCGACATGTCCTTGCTCGATGAAATCATCGCTAAGCTAGCGCAGGGCATGCCGCTTCCTTCGAACAACCGCGACCATGAATTAGCTGGTTACTATGTCGGACATCGAGAGTGTCACATCCAGCCCGATTGGTTGCTGATCTATCGCATCGAGAACGAAGTTCTTGTTCTGACGCTAACCCGCACGGGGACTCACAGCGACTTGTTCTAAAGCGCTCAGACATACATTCCGAGGCACTTCGTCTGCTAAAAGGCAATAATGAGGCTTGGCAAGGGGGATTTGTATGGGGGAAGGAACTAACGTGACAATTAGCCGTGCGGGTGAAGCTGACATCGCCGCCCTGTGTAACTTTGAAAGCCAGGCCAGGGTTACGGAGCCAGGAGTCCTCTCCGCTGAGTTTGACGAGGAGCTTTACGCTCATTTCTTGGATTCATTACGGCTCAGCAGTTCACGTGACAGTGCCATCCTTATAGCGGCCGAAGGTAATCGCCTGGTCGGAAGATGCGACGTGGCGATAATTAGAAGCACCATGGATGGAATGGTGACCGGGTACATTGATTGGATTTATGTGCTAAAGCCTAGTCGGTGCCAAGGAATTGCCGCAAGGCTGCTGTTAGCTGCGGAGGGGTTTTTCAGGGACGCAGGGTGTAAGCGCTACTATTTGTTTACAGCCGATAATGAGGAAGCGCAGGCTTTCTATCATAGGAATCCCAGCTTGAGCTTTGCCAGGCGTGAAGTTGCAGAAAAGGTCTTATAACGTACAAAGGGACGGCTCTTCTTTCCAAAAAGAACCGTCCCTTTTGTTTCTTTTCTATTCTTAGCTCTTGGTTGAGATGTTGACGTTCGCGAGTTGGAGGTAGGGGTAGCAGGTGTTGCCGCGCCAGTGTTGCTCGCGGCTGAGGGCCGCTAGGTTGTCGCGCAGGTCGGTAAAGACGTTGACTGAGAACATGCAGTCCTTAATGCGCCCGACAACTCTGCCCTTCTCTATTTTGTACCCGAGCGCAATGTTGCCGCTGACCTGACCGCCATAGGGGTTGCCCGCCCAAGCGCCCATGGTGTTTTCGATAAGCACGCCCTCGTCAATGCCGGCGAGCATTTCGCCATAGGATTTGTCGCCCCCTAGCACTATGGTGTTATTGGATACCGGACTTGCGCCGCCGCCGTTGCCGGTCGGGGACATATTTAAGAGATGGGCCGTCTGTAAATCCAGCAAATAGCCGCTTATCTTGCCGCTGTCGATTAGAGCCCGCCGCGCCGTCGGTACGCCCTCGCGGTCAAAGCCCTTGCTGCCCAAGGCCCCGTCGACCAAGGCATCGTCAATCAAGCTAAAGCGCGGGTCAAAGGCCAGTTCTCCGATGCGCCCCTTAAAAGGCGAGAAGCCGCGCGAAATACCTACGCCGTTAAGGCAAGCTAAGAGCGGGTCGACCACGCAGCTTACTTCACCCGGTGCAAAGATGACCGGATATTGCCCGGGCTTTATGCTGACGTTCTCTTTGGCCAAGCGGAAGGACTCGATAACGCTCGCCTTCATGCTCTCTGTGTGCGGCAAATAGTCGGACTGCGCCATCCAGTCGTAAACTTGCAGGAAGCCGTCCTCGCTAACTAGCTCGCCGCCAAAATACATCTGCCATCCGGTGACTTCACCCATCCCCTGAAACCCGGCCGAGTTTACAAGCTCAACCGTGCCAAAGGCCTTGCTGACACCAGCCATGGCCTTAATTCTTGGGTCATAGCTGTTAAGGGCGCCGACTAAGTCCCCGGCGATATCTAGCATTTCCTGCTGGGTCACTTCTTTGACGCGCGGGTCGAACGTGCGCGGTGCCTGCAGCGCACTTGCCCCAGGCAGACTATACCCTACCGGACTGCCATACTTCACGGTATTCGCTGCGTAACTCAGCAGGACATCGAAGCTGCCGGGCTTGCTGGTGGTGGCCGAACCGAGGCGCCCGTCTTTAATTAGGCGTAGCGTCCACCCTTCTTCTTCGTTGTAGGTGATGTCTTTGAGCTTACTCGCTTGGAACGACACAGCGTGCTGTACCGACTTTCTGGCGTAAACGTCCGCCTGGTCGGCTAGCTTAAGAGCCTTGCCCAGTAATCCTTCCATTAGCTCGCACCCCCGATAACGACTTTCTGTACGCGAATATGAGGCGAACCCTCACTGGTGGGTAGCGGCGACTGCATCCACTTACCGCAACCCCCGGCCCCGTTATCGTAGGCGAAGTCGTTACCTACCATATCGATGTTCGCCAACGTAGTAAAGACATTGCCGCTTAGGGTAACGTCCTTAACTAGCTCGGCAATCTTCCCGTTGCGAATCATGTAACCGTGCCCCGCGGTAAAGGTAAACATCTCGCCGTTGGTTTGCCCGCCGTACCCGCCTAGAGCATACACCCCAAGCTCTATGTCCTTAATCATGTCTGCAAATGAACTCGTGCCAGCCTCAATACAGGTGGTGCGCATGCGCACAATGGGCGGGAAGGTATAGGACATAGCCCGCGCGGAGCCTGTCGGCGCCTCGCCCATTTTGGCGGCGCTTTCGCGGGAGTGGAGCCTGCCGACAAGCACGCCGTCCTTAATTAAGTACGTCTTTTCGGCGGCGACGCCTTCATCATCGTACACCAACGCACCGCGATTGCCGTGTTCTACGCCGGTGTCGTAGATATGTAGAATCTCTCGCCCAAATTTCTTGCCAAGCGTCATTAGTTCACGCAAGGCTTCGTTCTCGCTGATGTCGTCGGCTTCGCTTAAGTGGCCAAACGCCTCATGCACGAAAAGCCCGGCCATCCTAGGGTCAAGAATAACGGTGTACTCGCCTCCCTTAACGGTGGGGGCATCGAGCAAGTCTACCGTTAGCTGGCAGGCCTTCTTAAGCTCATCCTCTAAGTTGAGCACACAGCCGAAGTCGTTGTTGCTGCCGCTGCTCACGCCTTCCATGACCGTGACGCTACCGCGCGTGGCTACCGCCCGCATACCGCAGCCGATATCGAATTTTTCCTGCGCGACGTAGGAGCCGTCAGTATTGGCGAAATAAAGGTTTATGTAGCGGTCAAAGTAGCGGATGACCGAGCCGGTAATCGCGGGATGGAAGTTTAGAATCAGGTCGTTATAACGAGAAAACAGGTTAATCTTTTCCTCGAGCGTGACTGCGCGGGGGTCCTGCTGCACGGCGGTCTTTACTTCGGTGTCGACCACCGGTACTTGGGCCATCTGGCTCTTCCCCTGTTTTATGGCTCCGAGCACACGCGCCTGCGCACAGGCCTGCCTAACCTGTTCTTCTAGGTTGTCGAGGCGGTTAAACGAGACGAACCCCCACCCGCCGTCGACTAAGGCCCTGACGTTGCCCCCGTATTGCAGGCGCTGGGAGAGCTGGTCAAGGTTCTTGC
This sequence comes from Selenomonadales bacterium, assembly GCA_018335585.1. NCBI lineage: Bacteria > Bacillati > Bacillota > Negativicutes > Selenomonadales > Selenomonadales bacterium. The sequence continues at coordinate 14,684 of JAGXRZ010000021.1, read as the reverse complement.
CGCGATACTCAATCGAAGTGACATGCGTTTCCTCTAGGCGAATCTCACAGTAGTCAGCCGTTGACGCGTTGAGTGCCTGTCGCAGAAGTTCTTTCAAACACTTGCCTCCAATCTTTAACACACTATCTAATAGTATTTGCCGCGTATGGGAAAAATCCTCCCTCTAAGTTGTTTCTAAGAGGCGCAGGACGAGATGGCTCATGTTTTCGACTGCTTGGCTAAGAAAGGCTTTGAAGTTCGCGGGGGCTTCGCCGTCGGCCTGGTCAGAAATACTGCGAATGCCTACCCACGGCACGCCAAAGAGGTGGGCGACGTGCGCCCACGCGGCCGTCTCCATATCTACACAATCGCCGCGATACAACTGCCGCAGTTTCGCCCCTTCGTCGCGGGCGATAAACTTGTCGCCGCTTAGGGCAAGTCCCGGCCGAATCTGCACGCTGAGGTTCACTTCTTGCGCGGCGGCGACAGCCTTAGCCACCAGCGCGCGGTCGGCCTTAAACTCCTTGATGCGTACGCCGGGCACCATCCCTAGCTCGTAGCCAAACGCCGTCAAATCCATGTCGTGCTGCACCGCGCCACGACAAATGACAATGTCTCCGATGCGCAAGTCTTCGGCGATACCCCCGGCCACTCCGATGCCTATCAGCCGCGTAACCTTGTAGTGTGACAGCAGGTAGCTAAGCCCTGCCGCCGCGCTGACTTTGCCGACACCCGAGACTAAAGCAAGCGTGTCTTCCCGGCGCGTGGCGTAAAGGTCCCACGGGCTACCGCTCCCTAACTCACGCAGCTCGAGGGAATCCCTGAGAACATCGATTTCGGCTTGCATGGCGCACACAATGCCTAGAGTCAAATCCGACACCTCATCTCTCTATGTGGAAACGTGCCCGGCACGCCTGACGCGGGTTATGGGAGCCTCTTAAACCTCGCCGTAAAGTGTCTGAGAATCGGGGCCTCGTAGGTATACTCCAACCCACGAATCTCCTCCCGGCGCTCGTAGACGTTAGCACAGGCCACGGCAATTACATCCATGTGGCGGTTGGTGTAAACGCGGCGGGGGATGGTCAGGCGGAGCATTTCGAGCTTAGGGTAGTCGTGGTCGCCGGTCGTAGGATTCCGCCCAGCCAAATTAGTGCCTATCTCTACGCCGCGCACGCCCCCCTCGATGTACAGCTCGACACCTAAGGCTTGCGCCGGGAACTGCTGCTGCGGGATATGCGGCAAGAAGCGCTTAGCGTCAAGATAGACTGCATGCCCGCCGATAGGTTCAATAATCGGGACGCCGTACTCAAGCAGTTTATCCCCTAGGTACTTGACTTGGCCCACGCGGTAAGCGAGATAGTCTTCCTCGATGACCTCACGTAAACCCCTCGCCATCGCTTCCATATCGCGCCCGGCCAACCCACCATAAGTCGGGAAGCCTTCAAACAAAACGGCCAGCCCACTCGCCGCCTGATACAAGGCGTGGTCGTTCGCAGCCAGGAAACCGCCAATATTTACTAAGGCATCCTTCTTAGAGCTCATCGTGCAACCATCCGCATACGAGAACATTTCGGCTACGATTTCGGCAATTGTTTTGCTCTGATACCCTGCCTCGCGCTGCTTAATAAAGTAGGCGTTTTCCGCGAAACGACAGGCGTCAATAAAGAAAGGCTTGCCGTGTTTCCTCGCTACCTCACTGACGGCGCGAATGTTTTTTAGCGATACGGGCTGTCCGCCGCCGCTGTTGCAGGTGACAGTCAGCATAACTAAGGGGACTTTAGCGGCATGTTCCGCCAGAAAAGCGTCTAGCTTCGCGACATCCATATCTCCCTTAAAGGGATACTGCGAGGTCGGGTCGTAGGCCTCCGGCGTAACCAAATCCACTGGGACTCCGCCCTTATGCAAAACATGCGCTTTCGTGGTGTCAAAGTGCATGTTGTTGGGTACAAACTGCCCTTCCTTAAGCAGCACGTAAAGCAGCAGGTTCTCGGCGGCGCGTCCTTGGTGCGTGGGCAGCACATGTTTTAAACCGGTAATCTCCTGTACCGCCCGCTCGAGATTAAAGTAGTTCTTGCTGCCGGCATAGGCCTCGTCGCCGAGCATCATGCCCGCCCATTGATTGTCGCTCATGGCCGACGTGCCGCTGTCTGTAAGCAGGTCTATATACACCTCGGTCGACCTAAGGCCAAAGAGATTATACCCGGCGGCGGCAATCTTCTCGGCGCGTTCCTCGCGCGTAGTCATTTTTACGGGTTCGACAACTTTGATGCGAAACGGTTCGGCGGTGGGAATTGTTCTTGGCATGTGGGCCCTCCTCGCTTATTTCACTTCTTGGCAGAGGCAATTAACTCCATGAGGCGACGCGCTAGCTTCTCGGGGTCGTGTCGCACTACATCTCCCTGCTGTAGTAGGTCGCCTGTGGCTATGCGCAGGCCGAGTTGACTTAGGCGCGGGAGATCTAATACCACCGGCGCGGAGTTAGCCGCGGCATATTTGGACACTAAATGCGGGCGCACTCTCGCGCTGTTAACTACAATCCAGTCAATTAGACGGGGCGACGAAAAACGTTCTATGGCCGTGACGTGCTGTGAGGCGGTAAAGCCATCTGTCTCCCCCGGTTGCGTCATAACATTACAGATGTAGATTTTCGGAGCTTTAGCCGCCGTCAGCGCTTCGCCCATGCCGCGCACCAACAAATTTGGGATGACTGAGGTGTACAAGCTCCCGGGGCCAAGCACTATGGCATCTGCTTCGTCAATGGCCTTAAGCACCTCCGGCAGTGCCTCGGCGTCGCTCGGGATAAGGCTGAGTGCGCGTACCTGAGCGCCGCACAAGCTGACGTTGGTCTCACCCTCTACGACCGTGCCATCTTCAAGTTCGGCCCGCAGGCGCACATCGGCATTTGTCACCGGCAAGACCCGCCCCCGCACAGCCAAAACCTTGCTAAACTCCTTGACGGCTAGCTGAAAATCCCCCGTAATCGAGGTCATGGCGGCAATCAACAGATTGCCAAAGCTATGTCCGTCCAGCTCGCCGTTCTTAAAGCGATACTGGAAGAGGCTTTCTAACAGCGACTCGGTGTCGGCTAAGGCCAACACGCAATTGCGGATATCGCCGGGCGGCAGTATACCCATCTCACCGCGCAAGCGTCCCGAGCTGCCGCCGTCGTCCGAAACAGTGACAATCGCGGTGATATTACTGGTGTAGCTCTTTATCCCGCGCAAGAGTACCGAGAGGCCCGAGCCGCCGCCAATCGCCACTATGCGCGGACCGCTCTTAAGCAACCGCCGCCTAAACAGCACATCGACAAGCCTGTCTTCTTGCTCGGGCGTGATGATTTCGAGGATTGAGCGCACGACGCTTCTTACCGCTACGCCCACCAGTACTAATCCACTGATGACTAGTAGCATACCTGTCACGTAGAGAGCGGTCGTGCCGGCTGAGGCCTGCAGATATACTACCAGCTGTTCCTCAATAAAGCCCAGCAGCCGACGTCCCCATAGGAGCCCTAAGCCCACCATACTTAGGCAGACGCCGCACGTCGCCAAAAAGATGTAGCGCTTAACTCGCAGACCCGGGTAAAGCCACTTGAGCCAGCGCAAGGCTACACCTCCTCGCTTATATGCCGGTGCTCTATCGCCACCCGGTGGCGCGCAAGCACGAGTCTCTCCTTTAGCGCTTCGGCCATAGCTACCGAACGGTGCCTGCCGCCGGTGCAGCCGATAGCGACCACCAACTGGGTCTTCCCTTCCTTGATGCAGCGCGGGATTACGAACTCCACCATCTCCTGCATCATGGCGAGATAATCCTGGCTGGCCTCGTCCTCAAACACAAATTGCTTGACCCGCGCGTCTATCCCCGTGAGTGGTTTTAGCTCCTGCACGTAGTGGGGGTTAGCCAAGAAACGGCAGTCAAAGACAAAGTCGGCGTCGAGCGGAATCCCTTTCTTGAAGCCAAACGAGAGCAACCTAATCTGCAGTTTCCCGCCTGATTCGCCTTGTTGAAAGAGAGCCTGCACCTCTTCCCTTAGTTGCGCCGGGGTGAGGCTGGAAGTATTAATAATCTTATCGGCACGTCGCTTTATCTCCGCGAGCATCTCCACTTCGCGCCTAATGCCATCCTGGATACTGCCTTCGCCGGCAAGCGGATGTCGGCGCCGTGTTTCCTTAAACCTGCGCACCAAGACCTCTTCAGACGCCTCCAAAAACAACACCTCATGCGGCCACTCGTGGAAGCTAAGGTAAGCAAGCGCATCAAAGAGCGATTTAAAGAACTCCCCGCCGCGAATGTCCATGACGAGCGCGGCTCGCTTGATCGTGCCGCCTGAGGCGCAGAGTTCCGCGAACTTCGGCAAAAGCGCCGGAGGAAGGTTGTCGACACAAAAGTAGTCGGCATCCTCAAAGACTTTAATCGCTTGCGACTTCCCCGCACCCGACAACCCGGTAATAATTACGAACTTGACCGCGCCTTTCATAAGCATCACCTGCCTCAAACCACGGGGGCATCAGCGATGTAGCGCGGCTTGCCCCGTTTTTTAAGATACTCGCGCACGCCGCTGGCGGTAAGGTTGAGTATTTGCGCAGCCGGCACGCCACAGCTTGCGGCTAAGGCGTAGGCTTGCGAGACTTCGCCAATCTGCCAGGGCGAATGTGCGTCACTGCCCAAGACAATGTTTGCCCCGTACAGAATGGCTAGCTTAATAAGCTCCACGCAGTTCTTGTCGCTCCCGCGACGATGCGGATAGATAAGTGAGGCGTTGTTTACTTCCATGGCGATGCCCGCCTCGGCAATCGCCCGCACGACCACCTCGTGGTGAATAGGAAATTGCGGGTTGCCCGGGTGAACAATGACGTCGACGAGGCCGGTGCTAATCGCGCCTAGAATGGCCTGGGTGTTAAGGTCGCGCGACATGGGCGTGACGCAGTCGTCGTGAAAACCGGCCGCGACCCAGTCTAGGCGCTCAAGAAAACGCCGCTCCAGGTCGAGTTCGCCGCGCTCATTAAGCATATTTGCCTCGATGCCGCGCAAGACCTCTACCCCCGCGATAAAGTGCGGCAGTACGAGCAAGTTGCTGAAGTAGTAGCGGTGCGGAGCACCAGGCAGGCTCGGCCCGTGGTCACAAAGCGCAATTAGCTCCAATCCTTTCTCGCGCGCGGCGACGGCCATCTCTTGTACTGTTCCGTAAGCGTGACCGCTGGCGATAGTATGCACGTGTGTGTCGGCTTTGACCAAAAAGCGCACCCCCATAAAGGCTTGTCCCGTTCATTATACCTGATTTAGCCACGCTCTGCAGTCGTCCAATTCTAAGCAATCTTCTGAACTGTGCAAGTATTTTTCTGTAGTTTTCTGTAGGATTCTGTAGGGTGCGGCTTAAGCTTAGGTACAAACTAACAGGAGGGGAAAAAATGAAACGTGTACTTATCGTCACCCTAGTTCTCATCGTTGCTCTAGCCGCCGTCATCACCGGTTGCACACCGCAGAAGCAGTTCCTTAGTATCGCTACCGGGGGTACGGGTGGGGTCTACTTCCCGCTCGGCGGGGCACTCGCTCAGATCCTTAACAAGGATATCCGCAATATGGAAGCTTCGGCCCGAGTTACCGGCGCTTCGGTAGCAAACGCCAATCTCCTTGCTACAGCAGGGGCCGATGGTGTGGAGATTGCCTTCCTGCAAAATGACATTGCTTATTATTCATTCCATGGGCTAGAGATGTTTAGAGATCGCAAGAACGACCAAATCCGCGGCATCGCCACCCTCTATCCAGAGGTAATCCAACTGATTGTTACACAGGCATCGGGCATTCGATCGGTGCGTGACCTAGTCGGACGCCGCGTAGCGGTAGGCGCTGCAGGATCCGGAACAGAAGCCAATGCTCGCCAAATTCTCTCAGCTTTCGGCGTACAGTACACGGCACTAGCCAAAGTAGAGTACCTGCCCTTTGGTGACGCCACGGCGCAAATCAGGGACGGACACCTAGATGCCGCATTTGTTACTGCGGGAACTCCTACAGCTGCGGTAACGGAGTTAGCCAACAGCATCGCCATCGCGCTGGTCCCGATTACCGGACCGGAAGTAGACGCGCTACGCACCACTCACCCATTCTACACCCGCCACACTATCGCGGCCGCAACGTATCGCGGCATAACGGAGCCGGTGGAAACCGTAGCTGTGCGGGCCATGATTGCTGTCAAGGGCAGCCTCTCTGATCGACTGGTCTATGACATCACTAGAGCCTTGTTCAAGCACCTAGATGACTTCGGCGCCGCCCACGTGCGCGGCAGAGATCTCTCCCTCGCTACGGCGCAGGAAGCAATGCCAATTCCGCTTCACCCTGGCGCAGCGAGATTCTTTAGGGAACGGCGCTAGTGGCCCCTTATCGTGGGGCACCGCAGCGCGGTGCCCCTTCGTTTATAGCCCTGCTCGGTAGTTTGTTCGCCTTGGCTATACTTGTATCCTCTTTCTTCCCCACTTCCCGCGTATTAGTCATACAGGCAGCTGGACATTCCGCACATACGTTTGAGGTGGCGGTAGGAGACACAGTAACCAGTTATTTCATGCACTCAGTAGAACGCACACCAATTTTCGAGTATCTGTCAGTTGAAGAGGAAGGTCTACGGCTAGTCGGCACCAGAATGAAGTCCTACAATGCCGGTATGCCCACAGACAACGCACCCGGATTTCGCGTGGAAGACGGCTGGTTTTTTGTCCCCCATGATGTTGCCTTACCCGCGCTAAGCCTAGTCGTCTCACCGGAGGCTTCTCAAGCTATCCTACTGGGCAACGACCGTGTCGAATTAGGGCAATACCCATCCGGAACTACCGTAGACATATACCTTGCCACGCGGCCCGTCGTCTGGCTGCGATTAAGGAGAGTGTTATCGTGAGCAGCGAAGAGCGTAAGCCAAGCGTAGCGGCGCACCTCGAACCGATCGACGTGCAGGCCACGCTTGAAAAATACGACCCAGACTCACAATTCCGTAAGATTGCTGGTTGGGTAGGCATAGCGATTTCAGCCATAGCTATCACCATGTCTTTGTTTCACTACTACACTGCCGCCATGGGTGTATTGGTGGCGATGCAGCAGCGCGCAGTTCACCTAATGTTTGCTATGGTTCTAGCGTTTTTGCTATGGCCTGCCACAAAAAAGCTAAGCAAGCACAAACTCCCGTGGTACGACGTGGTCTTAGCTCTTCTCGGAGTCGGTGTCTGTATGTATTTGCTAGTAAACTACGAGGCTCTGATTTTTCGCGCCGGATTACCGACTGCGCTCGATGTCTATGTCGGCATCGTGGGCATTTTGTTAGTCCTGGAAATTGCTCGTCGCGCGGTTGGACCGGAGTTGCCGTTAGTAGCATTGGTGTTTATCCTTTACGCCTACTTTGGTAGATACTTTCCGGGCCCCTTGGTGCATCGCGGCTACACAATTCGGAGCATAGTTGACCACCTCTTCTTTACCACAGAGGGCGTTTTTGGCATCCCGCTGGGGGTAAGCTCAACTTTTGTTTTTCTTTTTATTCTCTATGGGGCATTTTTAGAGAAGACTGGCGTAGGCCGTTTCTTTATTGACTTAGCGTTCGCTGCCACCGGACATATGCGCGGCGGCCCCGCAAAGTCCGCAGTTCTAGCATCAGGCTTAATGGGCTCAATCTCGGGTTCCTCGGTGGCCAACACGGTAACTACCGGCGCCTTTACCATCCCCGCCATGAAAAAAGTAGGCTATAGGCCCGAATTCGCCGGGGCTGTGGAGGCAGCAGCTTCGACCGGCGGGCAGATTATGCCCCCAGTGATGGGAGCCGCGGCCTTTATTATGGCAGAGATGACAGGCCTTGCCTATATTGACATCGTAAAGGCCGCGGCTATCCCAGCTATCCTCTACTTCCTTGGGGTAGGGACAATGGTACATTTGGAGGCCGTCAAGACTGGACTTAAAGGCTTACCAAAGTCCATGCTACCAAGCGCTCGCCAAACCTTAAGGGAAGGATGGCACCTACTGATACCTCTCTTCACGATCGTGTACTTCCTAATGGCGGGTCGTTCGCCTTTTTGGGCGGCATTCCAGAGCATTAACATCGCCGTGGTGGTAGCGCTCTTAGGCTTTGTGTTAAAGCGCGATTCTAAGGCGGCCAAAGAACTTCTGCTTGGGATTCCTAAGGCCTTTGAAAACGGCGCGCGCAGTGCTATTGGGGTAGCCGCCGCCTGCGCTTGTGCCGGCATTGTGGTCGGGGTAGTGACGCTTACCGGGCTTGGACTAAAGTTTGCTCACCTCGTGCTGCAGGTAGCCGGTGGGAACCTCTTGCTGACGTTGTTCCTGACTATGGTCGCATCGATTATCCTGGGCATGGGCCTCCCGACAACGGCGAAGTATATTGTGCTGGCCACAATGGCAGCGCCTGCCCTAGTACGACTAGGAATACCGCTTATCGCCGCCCATCTCTTTATCTTCTACTTTGGCATTATCGCCGACATTACCCCGCCGGTAGCCCTAGCTGCGTATGCAGGCGCGGGCATTGCCGGGGGCAATGCCATGAAAACTGGACTTACAGCCGCAAAACTTGCCTTGGCTGCGTTTCTTATCCCTTATATCTTTGCCATCTCGCCTGGGCTGCTGCTTGTCGATGTGACTTGGCTCCAAGCGCTGCACCACATCGCGACAGCACTTATGGGCATTATCGCTCTTGCCGCAGCCGTGCAAGCCTACTTTGTCGGCCCGGCTCGCTTGTGGGAGCGCGCACTCCTCTTTAGCGCAGCGCTGGGCCTAATCGTACCAGGCCTTTTGACGGATACCTTTGGCCTAGTAGCGCTTGGCGCGGTGTACTTTGCGCAGAAGAGGAGAGCGAAGAACGAGGGAGCCTATTCGGCCTCGCGCTCCCACAAAGCGTAGAGCTCTTTGAGCCGCGAGCAGACCCACATGTAGCGAGCAATGGTTTCGCGGCCGCCGTCCTTTTGTCGCAGAAAATCGCTTCTGGCCATACGGTCCTCCTGCGCGACCTTTTCCTGCTCTAGCCGCCCTATTTCGTTTTCTAAGGCCGCGATGTTGGTTTGCTTGTGCTTATCCAGAGCGGCCTTTTCGTTGCGCGCAGGAACATTAACCCGTGCCTTCTGCGCGAGCAAGCTCTGCCGCCAATCGCTGTAGTTTTGCCGATGGTCGGCGATTCTCCGGTCGACAAACTGCCATACCCGTGTCGCCACTTTGCCAAGAAAGTACCTGTCATGGGAGACAAAGAAAACGACTCCTGTGTAGCCTAACAAGGCGAGCTCAAGCATTTCCCTGCTCTCGATATCGAGATGGTTAGTGGGTTCGTCAAGCACCAACACGTTGTGCGGCGTAAGCATGAGTTTAGCTAGACTCAAGCGGTTACGCTCGCCCCCCGAAAGTGTAGCGACCCCTTGAAACACCATATCACCTCGGAAGAGAAAACCCGCCAGATAGTCGCGTGCTGCCCACTCTGATAGGTGGGGGAAACTTAGGATTATTTCCTCGAGCACGGTATGGTGGGGATTCGTGAGCTTAAGCTCCTGGTCAAAGTAGCCTACACTTACGCCTGCCCCAAAACGAAGCCTGCCGCGATAGGGTATGTCTCCTATTAGCGCCTTAAGCAGCGATGTCTTACCGCTGCCGTTAGGTCCCAAGAGCGCGATGCGTTCACCGCGGCGCACCTCTGCCGAGAACGGCGCGAACAACATCTCGCCGCTGTAGCCGACCTGAAAATCAGCGAGCTCTAAGACATCACGCCCGCTCCGAGCGTGCTCCTTTATGTTGAGCTTAAGAGTCGCCTTACCTAGTGGTTTTGCTACGGCACGATGGCTCATGCGCTCCAGCTTCTTTTCCCAGCTCTTAGCAATGGTGGCGCGTGTGCCGGCGCGAAAACGGTTAACCAGTGCCTTGAGGCGGCGCATTTCTGCCTGCTCACGCTCGTAAATGCCGACCTGCAGCGAAGCACTCACTGCCTTCAGGGCGCGGTATTTGCTGAAGTTGCCGGGATAATCCTGCAGCCTATGGTTTTCAAGCTCAAGGCAGCGCGTCACCACTCGGTCTAAGAAGTGGCGGTCGTGGCTAACTATCAGCACGGCACCGCTGTAGGAAGGCAGAAAGCCCTCTAACCATTCTACCGCCGCTAAGTCCAAATGATTGGTCGGTTCATCTAGCAACAAGACTTCTGGCTCTTCCAGCAGCGCCTTGGCCAGCGCAGCCCGTACTTTTTGTCCTCCGCTCAAGAGCTCGACGCTTAACGCAAGGTCGCGCTCGCTAAAGCCAAGCCCAAACAACACGGAGCGAACCCTAAAATCGAGCTCATAGCCTCCGTGGGCCTCAAAACGCGCTGTCAACTCCCCGTAGCGGCGCATGAGCTTATCAAGATTGCTCGCGGCGCTCATCTCTACTTCTAGCGCCCTTATTTCCTGCTCTAGCCGCTTCTGGTCGGCAAACACCTCGGTAACGGCGTCCTCTAGGCTCTTGCCCGAGGGCAGATTGGGGTCTTGCGCGAGGTAGTGTGTCCTAGCCCCGCCCTGCAACACAACAGCACCCTCATCAGGCTGCAGCTTTTTGCTGATGACTTTTAGGAGCGTAGTCTTGCCGCACCCATTGCTGCCCAAAAGCGCTACTTTTTCTTTTGCGCCAATGGCAAAGCTAACCGTGTCGAGCACAAGTTTGTCCAAGTAGTATTTAGTGACGTCCTTGACCACGAGAACAGACATAAAATCACCCTACCGTTCACTGCTCACAACTCACAACTCACAGATCACAACTCACAGATCACAACTCACTGCTGATTGCGCGCTTCGAGCGGATGACACAAATGATAAAAGACTATGGCACTGATGACGTACAGCGCGGCAGTAAAGAAGTAAGGGAAGTTGTAGCTGTAGACTTCCATCCAGCGTCCGCCAATGCGCGCACCTAAGGCCCAGCCAATTGTCCAGGTCATGCCGACGAGGCTGCTGAGGGTGGCCCGCTCGGAAGGTGATGAGACTTCCATGTTAAACTTACTGACTAGCGGCATACTCGCGTTCATAAGCGCCGAACGAAACCAAGCCGCCACAGCTCCCACCCACAGGCTGTTCGTAAGGGCGATAGTAAGCAGCAAAGGCACGGAAAGGATGCGTGTGTAGACAGCGGTCCTTACCGTGCCATACTTGTGGTCTAGCAGGGGCGCCCCAAGGATGGCAACGGTTGTAGCCAAGGACATAACCGAAAAAATGGTTCCCACTTGGGCGGCCGAAGCCCCAAGATGGCGGACAAAATAGACATTTAGAAAAGGGATAATGAGGCCCGCGCCTAGCCCGAGAATCACCTCAGGAACAAGAATCCTATACATCAAGTCCTTTGACGGCAGGACGAGTCGCATCGGCTTAGCTTGACGCTCGGCTCGCGGCAGGCGCCTCTCCTGCAGTATGCAGTACGGCACGATAGAAAGCGCAAGCAAAAGCAGAGCGCTAAGCAAAGTAAGGCGATAGGAGAGCAGCGAGTCAGGTGCGCTACTCACTAGGCGCCCGAAGATAAGGGGCATGGCGCCGCCAAGAAAGCTCCCTAACACTCCGCTAATCGTCCAAGTGGCGGCATTGACACTAAAGAGATGGGCGCGCTCTTCGCCTGTGCTGTTCTCCGCCAGAAAGGGCGACGTTGAGACCATGAGCACTGCGCCACCCGCTCCTCCTACTAAGGCCGAGAGGATAACAAAACTAGGACTTGGCCTGGCTATGAGCATTAGCTGGCCAACAAACCCGAGCAGGGCTCCCGCTACTACCAGGCGCTTGCGGCCGAAGCGGTCGCTTAACATGCCTGCCGGTAATGCAAACACGGCATTACTTAACGATGACACAGCTAGCATTACCCCAAGGAAATCTGCGCTTAGCCCCGCCTCAAGCAAAAACAAGTTCCCCAATACGCCGTACACCTGTTGGTAAAGAGACCCTAGCAGTCCCGCCAAGAGAAAGAGCCTAGCGTTGCGACTGAACGCTTTTATCCGCGCGATGTATTCAAGTAACGCACCCATGTCTCTTCTCCCTCCTTGCTAGCCTGTCTCAACCTCCTTAGTGTAGCGAAATTACCTCCCCCTGCCAAGCAAATATAGGCGCAGTGATGCCAATCTGTAATGAAAGATTAGCATCGGTGGCTTTTAGCGGTACAGTGCTTCAATGAAACATGGAACTACATCGACAAAACCGTCCGCACCCCTCTCGATACACTTAAGATGATTCACATGGCACATGCTTCTCGCTTTCACTGGGGTGAAGTGGGGACGCCGCTACACTTCCTTAGGGGTGAATGGCAGATAGCACGAGCGTACGCGCTTGCAGGCATGGGTGAAAGCGCACTGTATCATGCCAGACACTGCCTTAGCATGTGTGAGTCCGAAAACATCGGCGATTTCGATCTTGCTTTTGCGCATGAAGCCATGGCCAGGGCTTATCAAGTGTTAGGTGATGAGACGCAAAAGCAAGTGCATCTTAAAGAGGCACTTGCGGCTGCGGAGACGATTGCGAAGCAAGAGAATAAAGACTATTTGCTGTCGGAACTGCAGTCGATTTTTGATCGCCAGTGAGCAATAAACTCGGCCGCGTTGAGAACTAAGAGCCCGCTTCCGGAAGGGAGCGGGAAGTCTTTTTTATTGCCTGTTATAAGGACCGCATCATTGACGGCAAGGGCTGCCTCCAAGAATGGCTCGTCATGCCTGTCAGGCAGTTTTGAATGCAGGGGCTGAGGCATAACTAGGATGCCTTCGGCTTCAATCTGAGCTAAGATCGCCTCAATCTCAAACTGCTCAAACCTGAACTTCGGTCGATTCAGCACGTCGCGATACTCCGCTAAGATACGGGAGTCATAAACAACGGCCAGGGAACCGGATACTGCCAGTCCTACAATCGAGCCCGCGTCGCTGTATGCTTTGAGCAGCCCAGACACCAATACGTTGGTATCAAGCACAATGTTCATCGCGGGCGATTCCGCCTAGTCTCTTCTACTTCGGCGTCGATCTCTTCATCAGGCATGCGGTCTAAGCCTAGTTTGTGCGAGCGTGTTTGCATGGAGTTGACCGCCAGTGTTGCACGAATCCGGCGGATATGACGCAAGTACTCCTCTAGATTGCCTCCACTGATATCCGAGAGTAAGGCAATAGGGGTGCCATTGGAAGTGACGACTAGATCCCCTTCTTCCCGCAGGAGACCCCAGATTTCGGATAGGTGTTGCCTTAGTTCACGGACAGAGACAAGCTTCACTTTGACCACCTCACAATTGTGCTACCTATAGTGTACGCATATGTGTCGGGATAGTCAATTGCAGTCAATCGCTCAAAGTAGAGCTTGACGAAGCCCGCACTTTCCTTAGCTTGTTTATAAAATAGATCAGCATTGCTCCGGAAATAATCAATAAGCCGAGCCATGGCCAGACAACAACATTTTTCCTATGAGGGAAGTTTTGTCCTGCAGTCCATTCTTCCGTCAAAATGTCAACATTTCCGACGGTTTTTCTATCCGGCGCTGCGGAAACAAAACTAATCCAGCTGTTATTGTAGATGTTTTCCCGCGCCTCATAAGTGAGAAGATCGCCCTCCAATTCTCTTGTCCATTCGCCTGTATCCAAATCCAGCGCATAGACAACGGGCATCCATTCCATTGTGCCAAAAGGCAAAACATATACCTTATTTCTCACAGCATCTACGGCAAAATTCACTTGTATACCATCGCGCATTCGCATTGCATCAAATACTCCCTGAATTTCGGGGTTATTAAAAGTAAAATCAAGGTTTAGGTGATAGCGATTGCCTCCAGCAATGTCATGGATAATTACTTGCTCATCAGTCGCATATGCTAAAACTCGGTCGTGGAGTTCGGGACGTTCAACGGGCACCCATGCCGGCCTACCCATGTAGATATTTGCGGGAAAAAGGTCAAGAATTTTGTTGCCCTCCTCATCTGTCAGCGAATAAAACGTTGTTTCTGCTTTCCACAACGCGGCTATTCTCAACCCGCCTGCAACAGCACCAAATTCTTCGGGAACATTAATTAAACTTGTTAACCTTTCAAAGTCAGGCTGTCTTTTCCACACAGCCAGTTCCTCTTCACTATTAATCGTTATTTTTGGATTCCTGTCATTCAACCCGCCTAAAAGAGGCAGCATTGCAGCTAAATCCCGGTAATTTAAAAGTCCTGTGCTTATCCTGATCACATAAGCCGGACCCAATTCCTTTGGTGCAAAATGAGGCGAGTCCGGGAGATTGGAAACAAAAGTTGCGGAATTAGTGAAAGAAAGCTCTGCCGGGGCTGTTCCAAACCTGTTATCCAATCTATAGTATTTTGAGGCAATGATGACAAGCCGTGGGAAATCTGGGTCAAGTTTTCCTTCTTTTTGCAGCGTCTTAAAAGCATGCTCAAGCGCAAGTAAATCCTGTTCAAAGCGTTTTGCGTTGCTAGCTTTTTTCTCAACCAACCGCTGTGTTCAACAAAGGGAACAGGGGCAACGCCGTGGTTTTTCGGGCATGCTAGCCACTAGACATCCATAATATGACATCTGGGCCTGTATAAGGGCGTAGTCATCCCTTGGCGCTGATGCTAGGTTTTTGATTCGATTAGACCAGCAACTCTACGCTGCCTTCACTAGGCTCCGCATTTTATCGTGCTGATTTGCTCTTATTCGTCCTACGGCCATTGCCAGCATTACGGCCAGCGCTAGCGTGCACCGCATTGTCATTTTTCGCAACCCACGGATAA
>JAGXRZ010000019.1 GCA_018335585.1 Selenomonadales bacterium | reverse complement strand
ATCTCCTGCCCAATGATGTGGGAAGCCACGCTTACCACGCCCTCTGCCCCTACAGCTAGCATAGGCAGTGTCAATGAGTCGTCCCCCGAGTAAAGAACAAAATCTTTACGTACCGCACGGATAATCTCGCTGACTTGATCTAGGTTGCCGCTCGCTTCCTTGATGCCTAGGAAGGACGAAGCCTGCGACAGCCTCACTACCGTAGACGGTAGCATGTTGCAGCCGGTACGGCCGGGAACGTTGTAGATGAGAATGGGAACGTCGACAGCGCGCGCCACCTCTGTGAAGTGATGATACAGGCTGTCCTGCGGCGGCTTGTTGTAGTATGGAGTCACTACCATTATGCCGTCGGCACCTGCGTCTACCGCAGCACGCGCTCCTTGCAGTGTATCGCTAGTTGAGTTTGTGCCCACGCCTGCGAGTACCTTAGCTCGCCCGCGGCAGACATCTTGGGCTAGCTCAATCAGCAGGACGCGTTCGGCGGCAGAAAGAGTAGGCGACTCGCCCGTCGTGCCGGATACGACAATGGTTTCCGTGCCTGTAGCAATAAGGTGTTCGGCTAGGCGTCTGACGCCACTTTGGTCAAGATTCCCTTCCTCGTCAAAAGGGGTCGCCATGGCGGTGAGCAAACGTCCGAAATGCATTAGATCCGTCCTTTCTTCTACTCTGTGTTTAACCCGAAGTGCCGATGCAAGGCTTTAGTAGCCGATTCAACATCTCCCTGGTCAATCAAGACCGAGATTGTCAAGTGCGAGTCGCTCGACTGCAGAATACGTACCTCGGCTTCCCGCAATGCGGCGACGACACGCGACATCACCCCGGGCACCCCGCGCATACCAGTGCCGATGACGCTCACCTTTGCGCAGCCACAGCGGAAATCCGCCGCGAGCGGCAAGGTCTCTAGCGCAGCACGCGCTTTCTCAACATCTTCTTCCGGAATGATAAAACGCTTAACTTCCGGACTAACGTTAATGAGGTCTACACTGACCCCGGCCCCCGCCAGGCGACTAAAGATGTCTTGCTCAAGTGCGCCGTCGTCGCCGGGCGTGGCGATGGACACGCGCGCTACGTTAAGAATATGGGCTACGGCCGTAACCGGTCGGCCGCGTTTATTTTCATAGAGGATGGCGTTGGCAATCGTCGTACCCGGGGCATCTGAGAATGTGCTCTTCACGACCAAAGGAATATTGCGCTGCATAGCCAGCTCGACTGCCCGCGGATGAATAACTTTTGAGCCTTGGGAGGCCATCTGAAACACCTCTGCGTAATCTAAGAAGCTGAGCACTTTGGCTTCAGGCACCAAGCGAGGGTCGGCGGTCATAATGCCTTCTACATCGGTGTAAATCTCTACGTTAACGGCACCTAAGGCCACGCCTAACGCCGCCGCCGTAGTGTCGCTCCCCCCCCGCCCGAGGGTGGTGATGTTCCCTTCACTGCTTGCTCCCTGAAAGCCTGCTACCACCGGCACTATCCCTTGTTTAAGTAGACTTAGCACAAAGGTCGGGTCTACCGCGGTTATTCTGGCGTCCCCAAACGAATTATCTGTCGTGATACCTGCCTGCCAGCCGCTAAGCGGCAGAGGGTTAAGACCGGCCTTGCGCAAGGCGCTGGCCATAACGGCACAGGAGACAAGCTCACCGCAGGCCATCACTAAATCCCGGTCACGTGCGTTAGATACTCCCGCTTGATTTACCAGGGCCAGCAAAGTATCGGTGGCATATGGTTCGCCTAAGCGCCCCATCGCCGAAACCACGACGACGACGTCATGCCCCTCTGCCTTAACCCCGCGCACCTTGCCGACCACGCGCTCGCGCATAGCGGCCGTAGCTACGGATGTCCCGCCGAATTTTTGCACGACAATTGCCATTATGTGCCTCCCGTCCTTCCACTAAGGGCGCGATACCAGTACAGGCTGCAGCTGAACGCCTGCCAGCGCCATTTCCGCCGCCTTGGGGATTAGCTCCATCGCTGCGACCAGTGAGTTTGGTTTGACTTCCGGATTGTCCTGACCATAGGGCACGAGAAAGATGTGCTTAGTGTTCTGCAAGCGAGCCAAGTTAACGGCATTCTGTCCTAGCCCATCGTTAGTGGATATAGCTATAAGTACCGGGCGCAAGTTGCGCAGGTGCGCTTTTACGGCCATGGTCACGCTAGAGTCCGTAATACCACCCGCTATCTTAGCTAGAGTATTTCCGGTACATGGTGCCACGATAACTAAGTCGAGCAGTTTCCCGGGGCCGATGGGTTCTGCCGCCGCAATTGTGTCGATAATCTCTGGCGCCCCGCTCGCCGCAAGCACTTGGCTTCGCCACATTTGGGCACGGCCGAAGCGCGTATCTGTGTGCGCGGCCGTCTCACTCATAATGGGCACAATCTCCGCACCGCCCTCGCGTAGACGCAGTAGCTCAGGCATCACGGCGGCGAACGTGCAGTAGGAGCCGGTTAACGCGAAACCAATTCTCTTGTCCTTCATTTTACCTCTCCTCCGGTAGATTTTCTATAATTATGCGCGGCAATACCCGCCCCAAAATGTGCCCGGCAGTCTCGGGTGTAAACTTCCCCGGCAGGCTCGGAGCCAGTATGGCGGTGCGTCCGAGCTTCATGGCGGCCTGATAGTCGACGCCTCCACCGGAAGCGATATCGATAAGGACACTGTCTCGGCGCATACAAACCAGCACATCTTCCGTAAATACCAGAGCGGGCACCGTATTAAAGACGAAGTCAAAACTTGCCAACCCTCGCGACAGGTCGCCCATATATTGCGGACTGTGTCCGGCCGCAAAAGCTTGGGCCAGCGCACCGGTTTGTCTGGCCGCCACCGTAACGTGTGCTCCCATACCTCTAAGGAGCGCGGCGAGGGTGATACCACAGCGGCCGTAACCGACGACAAGTGCCCGGTTGCCATGAACTGTTTTAACCGCCTTATCTTGCGCCAGCCGCACGGCGCCTTCCGCCGTGGGCACGGAGTTAAGGTAGGCTAGCTCGTCGTCTGCGCCGATCTCGCAGATCCGCCAACCATTGACGGCACCTAACTCACGTAACTCCGGCCTCGCTACCCCCGTCAATACCAACAGGCCGCGTGCGGATAGCGTCCGGTCTAGGACGAGCGGCGCGTCGTCGTAATACGATTGCACGCGGCCTTTGGCATCCATACCTGCCATCGGCAGGAGCAAAGCGTGACACGCCCTAATGCCTGCGAGCAAGTCCACCGGAACAACGTCCAGATAACAGGGAAGGCGCGTGAGTCCCACTGCTAGGATTTTTGCGCCTGCCTGCAGCAAACTCGGCAAATAGTACTCAGTTCTTCTATCACCGCCGACAATTGTAATTGCTAG
>JAGXRZ010000018.1 GCA_018335585.1 Selenomonadales bacterium | reverse complement strand
TAGTTCGCGAGCGGCGAAAGCTCCTGTGCCATTTCTGCGAGCGCCTGCACTTCGGTCAATTTGTCTAGCCCGCTCCGGCAGGCGGCGACGGCCGACGCGTCAGCGGGCAAGTTTTTTAGCTTGCCGGGCGTGGTGTAGGCTTGCAGCTGCTCTAAGAAACTTTTGGCGGCATCTAGCTGTGTCTCTGCCGCGGCAGTTTCACCCGCAGCTAATACGGCCCCTCCCCACACTTTAAGCCCGGTCTGTAGGATATTTTTCGCCCGGACCAGCTTGTCTAGCGTGGCGTCAATGGCCTTGTGTAGCTCCTGCACCGGCTCGTCCTTGTTTTGGGTGACTAGGGTGGCGAGGCCGGGGGCAAGCCCGAGGAGGTCAAACAGGCTCTTAAGCAGCGGAAGATTCCAGTCTCTAGGCCGCTCCATGTGCTTAAACTGCACTAAGTCCTCGATGGGGGTAGCGGCTAGCTGCGCTAAGTCGGTGGCCTCATACTTTTTGGCGGGCACAGCCAAGACCACTTCGCCGGCATA
The DNA here is from genome assembly GCA_018335585.1 of Selenomonadales bacterium. Taxonomy (NCBI): domain Bacteria; kingdom Bacillati; phylum Bacillota; class Negativicutes; order Selenomonadales; species Selenomonadales bacterium. The sequence goes on along the minus strand of JAGXRZ010000018.1, from coordinate 3,570 downwards.
AACCAACGCGGCCAAAAGCACGACTGCCCACTCGGGCTCAAGGCGCAGCGACTGCGGTGCCATGTACTGTACGCCAAGGTCGTCCCAAATAAGCTCGGCGCGGTTTACTACTTGCCCGTGCCCTTTTTGGCGAGCTATGGCAAGAATATGCTCTGCATAGCGGGAGCGCTGGGGGTCGAGCCTCTCGCCGTCTAGGAGCTCTAGCGCGTCGAGCACGGCGATGGCCTGCTTGGTGCGCGTCTGCCCGGCAATGGCGCGCAAAGCGTCTTGCGCGGCTTGCGCGCGGTTGGCCTTGGTGATAAGCAGCGAGAAGGTTGGGTAATCCGGAGCTTGGTCGGCGAACCGCGGCGCAAGGCACGTCCCGGCCACGGCATTGACTAAGTCGCGGATATTAGTGCGTAGCGATGTGCTTAGGCCTGACGGCTCGCGCACTGCCTTTTCTTTGGCCCACTGCGCCAGTGTGCGCGTGCGCGCCTGATATGTCACCTCGCAGGCGGTGGCCATGTTTTTTTGCAGCCAGCCCACGAGCTCGCGCAAAAAGTCTTTGGCCTTAGCCTCGTAAATCGACTTAGCCTGACCTGAAGCGGTAGAGGCAAGTTCGAGCGCGGCGGCGTAGCCGCGGAGCGCACGGCTAAACTCCTCGGGAGTGCTGGCCAGCCGGAAAAACACCTCGTCCGGCTTCTTTTCGTCTTTGAAGCGCGGCGGGTCGAAGGGCTGCAGAAAATATAGATAAAAGTCGCGGGGCGGTGCCGCGGTCGAGCGTTCGTTAGGCGCGCCAAAGAACAGGTATCCGGCGCGCGCGGCCTTGCGCTCGGGCCACTCCAGTTCGTGCTGCCATATTTTGTAGCCGGTGACGTAGGGCTGGTCGATGCACTCCATAACTTGCTTAAGCGCTTCGTAGTAGTAGCGGTCAAGTTGGGCTAAATCCAGAATTTCGCTGCGCTTCTCGATTAGGGCGTCGAAATCGTCGGTCTTCTTTAAGTCGAGGTAATACTGCCGATTAGCGGGGTTAGAAGAAACAAACTGCCCGCTCACCGTCTTGTGGATTTCGCGCAGCACGGTCTCTACCTGCGACAAAAGGTCGTCCGCCAGCTGGTCGCCGCCTAGCTCGTCAATCCCCTGCTGAAACAGGCACAGGCTGTCGCGCAGTTCTTCGGCGGTAGCGCCTAAGGGGGCGTAGATATCGCCCGTCGTCAGGCGATGGACCGACAGCGCGTGGATAAGCCGCAAGGCCATGGGCCTATACGCTGGGCGAGTAAATGCCTGGCGGATTCTATCCTCAAGCACTTTGCTGCAGTCGATGACGGCTTTAATGTCCGGCACGGCGCGGATAGACGGGTTCTCGCAGAGCGTGACCCAATAGCTGTCGTAAGCGATAACGCCCGGGCGGTTTGTAGGCACTTCTTCCGGTAAGAGGGCCTGCATCGCCCGCGAAAGTGTGCGGAGAACCTCGCGCTTTTCCACCGCGGTCACGCGCTCAAAGGTGTCTATGTAGTCGGGGTGCACGGGAAACAGGCGCACAAACTCGTCCATACGCTCGCTCATGCGGCCATAGAACTTGGCAAAAGGCATAAGGTACTTGCGAATTTCTGCCTGTTGGGCGGCGTCCTTCTTGAGCAGGCGCTCGGCCACGACAAACTTGACGTCCTTCTTGGCAATCAACACTTGCTCAAAGCGGTCTTTTACGCGGCGAATGCTGTCGGCTACAAAGGCAAAGCGCGGGCTGTCGAAAATGGCTTCCTGTACGCCGGCCATAAAGCGAAAGCGCAAGTCCTTGCACACCTCGCCCACTTCGCGCAAGAAGTTAAGGTCAAGTACAAGCTCTTGGTCTTTGCGCGTGCGCAGGTAATCGAGCAGCTCGTCCACTACCAGCAGCAGCCCGTGGTCGGGATACACGGCGTGGAAGGCGGCCATCATCTCCTCGAAGGCGCGCTTGTTGTTGGGCGTTTTGTCTGCCGAGGGGAAGGTAAAAGGAACGCCTAGCGCCGACAAATGCTCTTCGAGCTCGGCCACTAAAATGTCGCGCAGCGCCATGGTGGTAGCGCCAAGCTCGGTCCGCACCACCTTGAAGCGCCCGCTAATCGTGTGCGCCGCCTCAGCCACTTTGGGGTGACCGACTTCGGTGCCAAGGTCGCTGTTTTCGGCGAGGGCCGAGATGACGGACATTAAGTGCGACTTACCGGTGCCGTAGTTGCCGACGATAAGCATGCCTTTGTTGTCCGCCGGCGTATCGAATTGCAGCTGCGGCACGACGAGACTAGTTAACTTCTCGGCCATTTCGTCGGAGAATACATAGGTTTTGACCAGCTGGCGGGCTAGGGCCGCTTTGTCGGCGTCCCGCAGCTGCACCACAGTTTCGATGGGTTCGAACTTAATTAGGTCTGCGTACTTCACTGCCTAACCTCCTTAGAAACTAACAGCAAGCCGTCTGCGGCATAGCGCCTGTACTCGCGGTGCTCGGGCACCGCGTAGGTTAAATACCCGGCGGCGACAGTGCCGTTCCATGTGGCCACGACGGTCTTGTGGCGCGCTAACCCCTGCAGCAGCCGCAGCGGGTCCTGCTGTAGCGATACGTCAAAGAGGAGCTCCAAGTTGTCGAGCAGCACTATGTCCGTGCCCGCCGTGTCGACTACTTCGGCCAACAGGCGAGATAGCTGCAACGTGCGCTGGCGGGCGGTAAGGTCTAGCATTTTACTGGATACGGCGAGGTTGACGTTAATCGGCGCAATGGACAGGCGCACGCCTACTTCGCGCAGCGCGGCGGTTTTGCCTGCCCCTTCCGGTGCCACCACCAAAATGAGCCTATGATAACTCAGAGCGGCCTGCTCAAGCTTCTGCATGATGGCGTCTGCCAGTGGTTCCGTCATGAGTGCTCGCCCCCCAAAGATCTGGTATCCGATATGTTTAATTTCTATCACAATTTGTGATTACCTGTCTCTGGGCAAGAATTTTTGTGGGATGTCGTTGAGGGACGGAGGATTGCGACATGATGAGGGAATGTTTACAGAAGGACCGCCCCGTCGGAACTCAGACGGCTTTAACATCGCCCAGAGACGGTTGCTTAAATCGCACACAATGCATACAATATAAACGAACACACTTTGCCTTAAAGGAGTGAACGAGATGCGTGTTTCAGCGACGGAGCTTAAGATGAACCTCGGCAAGTACATCGAGCAGGCTGCCAGCGAAGACATTATCATCACCAAGAACGGGCGGGATGTGGCAGTTCTTACAAGTGTCGAGGGCAGAGTCAGAGATGCGCTCGTATCACTGCGCGGCATCATCAGGGAAAGCGGCGTCACCACGCGGGACGAAATCCGCAAGCAGAGGCTAGGCAGGTACGATGAAAGTCTTAATTGACACCAATGTGATTATCGACTACCTTGCCGACCGTAGCCCCTTCGCGGATGACGCGTTTCGGGTGTTGTCGCTCTGCGAGAGCGGCCGGGTTACAGGTGTGGTGACCGCCAATGCAATTACGGACATCTACTACGTGGTGCGCAAAGTCGCCGGAAGAGACAAGACACTGGAAGCAATTCGCACTCTTTGCGCCATCTTAGATATTGTGGA
>JAGXRZ010000017.1 GCA_018335585.1 Selenomonadales bacterium | reverse complement strand
GAGAGCATCAAAAACGCTATCCCCAAGGCGGAGCGGATGCTTGGCAGCCTGCTGGAAGTAAGCCTTCCTTCGTTGACGGTGCCGCCGGAGCCGCCAGGGCAGCCGGTAGCGGCGGGAGCATACGGCCAGGGCGGCCCGCTGGTGGTGGTGGAGAATATGACCGTGCGCGCGGAAACGGATATTGAGGAGATCAGCCGCAGGCTGTACCGCTATATCGAGGCGGCTAACCGGGGGAGGGGGAGATTGTAATGGGGCACTTCTCGTTTGCCGGGGAACACTGCGGCAGCTACTCCGTTTATCTCCTGCGCTCCCCTCTCTCCCTTTTTCCGGGGGTGCGGGAAAAGGTGATCGTCATGCCGGGCAGGCATGGCGTCTTCAGGATGCCGCCCGACTTTGAAACTCGCGTGCTCAGCTTGGACTGCTGGCTTAAAATCGCGTCATATGAGGAGCTCTATCAGCAGCTGGACCGGCTGCGCTCCTGGCTGAACCCAATGCGGGGAGCGCAGCGGCTGGTCTTTGACGACTCGCCGGACAGGTATTATCTGGCCACCTGGGCGGATGCGGATCTGCAAATCCAGGTAACGGCAAGCCAGGGGCTGTTTACGCTGCGGATGGCCTGCGACGACCCCTTCGCCTACGACCTGGCGCCGGATGAGCTGTTCATAACGACAAGCCCCTACACCCACTATCAAAGGGGGACGGCGCCGTCAGACCCCCTCTTTTTGCTGCGGGGCATATCGGGCGGGGGCAGCCAGTTTCTGACGGTCAGAGTCAATGAGGAGCAGTTCACCTACCGGGGAGCGCTCTCCGCGGGGGAGCGGCTGGAGGTGGATGGCCGGCAAAAGACGGCCGTTCTTGTGCGGGGGGAAAACAGGGAGAAAGCCTTGCACCTGCTGGAGCGGCCAAGCTTCCCCCAGCTCACGCCAGGGGCCAACACCATTCAAGTGGTCGCGGCAGGAGGCGCTTCCTGGTCAAACTTAGAGATAAGCTGCCGCAACCGCTGGCTGTAAAGGAGGGATACCGTGGCTAAGACGCCATTTAAAAGAGTAACAAGCAGAGAGATCTACGGAGCGGACATCTCCGGGCTGCAGGACGCGGTCAACAAACTGGAAACGGTGCTGGAGATGGACGTGGCCAGTATTGAGAACCATACGCTTTCCCCCGTGGAAGACCAGCCGGAGGAAACCCTGCACCGGCGGATTTATGAGGGGGATATGCGCAACTGGCTGGAAAGCCCCGCGCCTGTGATCAGGCGTAGCGGCGAAACCGTTCCCGCGGGGGAATATATTCTCTACGCCGCCCAGGGGATGGTCGTCTTTCATGAGCAGCAACCCCCCGGCGTCACTATCGCTGCGGATTTTTCTTATGTGCACTCTACCTCGCCCTTTAGCGGCCACGTGGGCGCGGGCGGCACAGCACATACTGCCGCGACGGCTGAAACGGCCGGGTTTATAACGGCGGGCGACAAGCTGCGCCTGGACGCGCTGGATTATCTGCGTTACCGGCGGCTCGGGCTGTACCACGCCGGTATCACCGCCGCCGGGATGGCCCCCTTGACCACCGCGGCCAACAACATCGACCTTTTGCCGTTTTATGTGCCGGCCGCCCAGTCTTTCGACCGCGTCGCCGTCAATGTCACTACCGCCGCCGCTGGCAACGCGCGGCTCGGGGTATACGCCGACAGCGGCGCGGTCTATCCGGGCGCGCTGATCCTTGACGCCGGGGTAGTGACCACAGGCACGACGGGCATCAGGTGGCTGGAGGCGAATTTAACGCTTCTGCCCGGCCTTTATTGGCTGGCGCGACTGCAGGACGCTACGCCGAGCCTGCAGGGCCTGGCCAGCACGGGCATGCTGGCGCTGGGCAGCGAGGATTTGGGGGCGGCCTGGATTACCGGCTACCGGCTGGCCAGGGCCTACGCTGACGGTTTCCCCGCCGCCTTTCCATTAGGCGCGGCGCAGATCACCGGGGCTAGGCCCGCTGTCTTCCTAAGGAGGGCGTAGCAGTGTATAACAGCGGCAGGCGGTATAACACAGGGCCTCTTTACAACCGCATCCTTCTCCCCTGGCACCCGGTTCCCTGGTATGACCGGCTGGGCTTCGCCGTGCCTGTCGTCGTCAACAAGCAGATGGAGCCGGTCGCCCTCCTGCACGACGCCTATGAGATCATCGTGCACCAGACCCTGGGCAGCGAAGACCGGCTGGAGTTCAAGCTGCCGGTAAAGCCCGGCGCGGAAGCTTTGGAGACCGGCATGATGCTTGACCTGGCGGGGAGCGTTTACCGGGCGATGGTGCTCGCCAACGAGGAGGACGACTCGGGGGCCAGGTACTGGCAGGTTGAAGCCTGGGCGCTGTGGTACGATTTGCTGAAAGCTCCGGACGCGCCCGCGCGGGAATGGGAAAACGCCGTAGCGGCGGATGTGCTTGCCTACCTTTTATCAGGCACGGGCTGGCAGGCGGGGGACGCTCCTGCCTCCTCCGTCCGGCCCTTCGTTTTCCGGGGCGGCTGCAACCGCCTGGAAGCGCTGCGGGAGATGGAGCGCCTCTTTCAAGTGGAGCTGGGTTTTCAGACAAAACAAAAAACGGTGTCCCTGCGGGACGCCGCGGGGGAAGAACGCAACGTTTTCTTTTTAAGGGGGAAAAACCTGCGCCGGGCCCAGGAGGAAAGAAACGTAATCGAGCAGGCGACCAGGGTTTATCCCCGGGGCAGGGGCGGCCTGACTATCGCCACGGTGAACAGCGGCATCCCCTATCTGGAGGTGGAGAGCGGCTACGATCCCCCTCCTTCTGCAGTCCTTGTCGCAGAGGAATTCACCGACCCCAACCAACTGAAAGAATATGCCCAGGCGTTTCTCTCCGCCGTCAGCCAGGCGCAGGTAAGCTATGAGTGCGGTATTGTCGACCTCTCCGCCCTGCCGGGTTATGAGGGGGAAAAGGTCAGCCTGGGCGATGTGGTGACGGTTTACGACGAGGATTCCGGCATTTATGTCAAGACAAGGGTCGTGCGCATGCGCTATTTTGTGGAGGAGCCCTGGCGGAGCGAAATCGAGCTGGCCGCTGTCCGCAAAGACCTCTCGGAGACGCTCAGCCAGGTTAAGCACTCCGTGGCTTTGTTTGATACGGCGGATATGGTGGACAAAAAAGACATCGAGCAGCTCTCCGTCTTTAACCTGCTCCTAAACTCCCGGGCGGAGAGCGGTACCGCATACTGGATAAACGACGGCTGGACGGTGGATGGCACAAAGGGCTATTCAGGCGGCGCGTCTTTTAAAGCTGTGGGCGCGCTGGGCGTATCCAAGACGCTGACGCAGACCGTGCATCCCGCCCACCGGGACAGCTATGTGTTAAGCCTGCGGGCGGCCTTGGAAAATGTCCAGCTGGGGCCAAACGGCAGGGTCGGGGTTGAGGTGATCATCCATTACGAGGACGGCAGCAGCGAAACGCGGTTTGTTTCCCTGGTCCTTGAGTAAGGAGTTATGCGCCATGGCATTTTTTGAGCCTTATGTGCAGTCTGTGTCCCCAAGCAAAAAAGTTGAGAGAATCGAAGTGCGCCTTTGCCTGGAGGACGCAAGCGGCCAGGTCAACATCGCCGACATCGTGCTGCAGGGCGGCAGGCTGGCTACACTGTGGAACGGCCACCCCGCGGAGCTGCGCTTCTCCTTTGAGTAGGTGCGGAAAATGAAACGTTACTTATTTCGTTTCGCGCCGGAAGAGGGGAAACGGTTGGCCAGTATCCGGGCCCAAGCGGTAATCTCTGACGCCGCGGGCTCTTTTTTGTTTACGGACGTGATGCTCCAGGAAGGAAAGCATTTAACCGGCTACTCCCAAAACACCAAGGAGATGCTGCAAAAACTGCGGGAAAACGGCAGCCCGTCCCCGCCAAAGCACTACAACGCCGTGGTAAGGGGCGCTAAGACCTTGATTGTCCCCAACCGTGGCGCCTACTGGGCGGTGGAGCCGGGGGCGGTAATTGTGCCCACGGCCTTGGACTTTCACATCAGGGCAAAGGAAAACTTAAGCAAAGGCATCGCCTTGGGGCAGGACCGGCTGACCAGGCTTTTTTATTTCCCGCAAGTGCTGGCGAGCAACCAGGAGTTAGCGGTTATCGGCACTGAGCGGCGGGTATCGCAAGATGGCAGCCCCGTTCAGTTTAAAGGCCGGTTCCTCTATGCCGCTTGGGGCAATCCCCGCTTCCCTGTTACTCTGCTGGGGCTGGACGCGGGACAGGCAACTTTGCGGCCGGAGCCTTCGGCCAGGGTGCTCATCGCACTGCAGGAATGGCAGCTGGCGGAAGGAGGGAAAAGGATATGAGCGGTATGCGGCAGGAAGGCCGGGGGTTTATGACCTGGTCTTTCTTAAAGACCACCCGGGCCAGGCAAGAATGGTGGGATTACGGCGACAGGATAACCCATATGGGGCTGTTTGATTTTCTGGTGCCTGACAACACCGGGCGGATTACCGGCACTATACCCGCCGCCGATCTGGAAAGGGTAGCGCGCTGGCCGCATATCACCCACCTGCTGACGGTCAGAAACGACGGCATCCTTTCCCGCTTTCGGGCCATCGTAGAGAACACAGGCGGTGCGCAGGACATGTTCATCAGCGAGCTGCACCGCATTCTGGATATGTACCCTTTCGCCGCTGGGGTGGATATCGACCTGGAAAAAGGGCCGAACGACAACCCGGATGGCGTGGTGGCCCTGGCGAAGAGGATCTACGAAAGCATTAAGAGCCGCCCGACACAACGCTACGTGCATTGGGACTTGCCGCCCATGACCGGGGACGGCGCGCCGTCCTGGGAGCGCTGGTGCGATTACCGCCGGATGGAGCCATATTTTGATACCTGCGTGATCATGAGCTACGCCTTTGCCTGGGCAGGCAGCGCTCCCGGGCCCATCAGCCCGGTGTGGTGGATGGAGGAGATCTATGACTATTCGGTAACGCGGATACCGAAGGAGAAAATCTTTCTCGGCATCCCCGGCTTCGGCTTCAATTGGCGCATTGATAGGCGGCCTGTCCCGGGCGCTTACCGGGGCAGCGGCGGCACCTTCCTCGCCTGGCTAGGCTGGCAGCAAGGGGATTTTACTTTTCACGAGCTGCAGCCGCGCCTCCCCTTTGCCGGGTTTCTGGACGAGGACAGCCAAAGCCCATACCTTCTCCTGCACATCTACGATTACCAGGAAGGCATGGACGCGGCGCGGGTTACAAGCCCCATCTCTAAGGTTTCCGGCCAGGCGGGCCGGGTCAGGCGGAATTACCTGGTCGCCTATGAAAAGGAGCCGCGTTATGAGTTTGCCGGGCAGGTTACGGACAGGACAGGCAACGGCTTTGACGAGGTTTCCGGCGCTATGACGGTGGGCAGCGGCTGGATTTCCCCCAGGGCGCCCCAGCTTCTCCCCGTCCCGCCGGGTTCGCCTCCCGGTACTCAACCGGTGCTGGAAGAAGAGGGCCTGGCCCTTTTTTCTTTTTCCGTCCCCCAGGCGGGGGAATATGACTTGGCGGTAAGGGTGAATTGCCCCTGGTGGAACCGCCAGGTTTTACAGCTGCGGCTAAACGGGGCACCGGTGCAAATCGGGCCGTTTCCCGACTGGTACCCCCTTCATCGCCGCACCCACTGGCTGAAGGCCGGGCGGTTCCATTTGTCTGCCGGAAGCCACACCCTGGAGGTACACGGCGCGGGCAGCCAGTATGGTACGCAGTTCTGGGGCTTTAGAGTCTGCTCGCAGTTTAATTTTATCATGACCGGCGGCGAGGCGGAATTTACCCTTACCCCAAGGAGGCTAAAAGACGTAAACGGCACCCTCGTGCTGCCGGAGCGGTATATCCTCACCCCTGAAGTGCTGCGAAGCGCTCCGGAGCACGCCTGGGTCTGGTATGACGACTTTAGGGACAACACGCTCGCCTTCTACAGCCGCAGCGGCGGGGCTTGGAGCGTTGATACGGACCCGGCAAGGCGGGTGTTAATCCAGTCCGACCAGGCAAGCGCGGACGCCCAGGCGCAACTTTCTTACTTTGGGTTTGGCGACCTGAACATCCGGGCCAGGCTGCGCATGACGGCGGGGAGCGGCACCATGGGCATTGTTTTCAAAGCCCAGGGAGTAAACGATCTATATCTGTTTTTGCTGCGGCGCGGCACACAGACGGCGGAGCTTTGGCAAAGGCAAGGCGGGATATGGACAAGGCTGCAGCCGGACGTGGCGCAGGGCGTGAGTTTAAACACCTGGTACACGCTGCGGGTGCGAAGTCGGGGAAACGAGCTGCACTGCTGGGTAGGGACAACCAGAGTGTTTAATTTGACGGCGGCTCTCCCCGTCTCCGGCGGCTTCGGGCTGCGCACCAGCGGCGCGGCCTGTGAGTGCGGCCTGCTGGATGCGGGAGACCCTTATGTTTATGTGCCGCAGGAGGCCCTTGACGTGGCTCTGCCGGATGGCCAAATCCAGACACTGGGGCGCATTCAGCGCAGCGGCGTGACATGGCTTGAACCGTGGGACTACTTCCGCTTTGAAGGCCCCGGGGAGGAGCCGGCGACCAGGCAGGAAAGCATTTCGACAGACTTCGACTATCTGCACGCTGATTCTTTCGCGGCTTTTGACAGCGACAGGGCTGTTACCTTCCGGCTGCGCGACCGGGGGCTGTGGCTTACCCAGCTTTTCCTAGGGGACGCAAGGGGGTTCTCCATCGCCCACTACTCCGATGCGGAACATTTCGATATGCTGGCTAACCTGGCGAAGCACAGATGGGGGTTAAAAGGGGTCGGGTTGTGGGCGCTCGGGCACCAGGACCCGCTGGTATTTCGATTGCGTTCAGGAATCGTTTAGGCACTCTTACGAAGCTAAACCCCGGATACGGGGAAAGGGGGCAATTTTTCAATGAAAGTATTCTGGAACTGGGTACAGGCGGCCTTTACCGCCATCGGCGGCTTTCTCGGCTGGTTTTTAGGCGGGCTGGACGGATTTCTCTATGCCTTAATCGCCTTTGTGGCCATCGACTATCTGACCGGCGTGATGCGTGCCGTCATGGAGAAGAAACTATCCAGCGAGATCGGCGCCAGGGGCATCTTTAAAAAGGTGCTCATCTTTGTGCTGGTGGGCGTGGGGCATATCGTCGACAGTCAGGTGATTGGCAACGGCGGCGCGATCCGGACGGCGGTAATTTTCTTTTATTTGAGCAACGAAGGCATTTCCATCCTGGAGAACGCCGCGCATGTGGGGCTGCCTATCCCCGAGAAACTTAAGACGATTTTGGGACAGCTGGGCTCCCGCGATGACGAGGGGGCAGACAAATGAACCTGCGCACGTTAATTCTCACCAACAACGCCTGCTACAAAGCGGGCAGGACAATTACGCCAAGAGGCATCATGGTTCATTCCACCGGCGCGAACAACCCGTGGCTGCGGCGTTATGTCGGCCCGGACGACGGGCTGCTGGGGAGGAACCGGCACAACAACCACTGGAATCAGGACAGGCCGGATGGAAGAAGTGTCTGCGTACATGCCTTTATCGGGAGGCTTGCCGACGGCTCGATTGCCACTTACCAAACGCTGCCGTGGAACCATCGCGGCTGGCACTGCGGCAGGGGCGTGAGAGGCTCCGGCAACGACACGCACATCTCATTTGAGATCTGCGAGGATAACCTGACCGACGCCGCCTATTTCAACGCCGTGTACAAGGAAGCCGCTGAACTGTGCGCTTTCCTCTGCAAGGAATACACCTTTGATCCAATGGCTGACGGCGTTATCATCGGGCATTATGAAGGGCATAGGCGTGGCATCGCTTCAAACCACGCAGACCCCGGTCACTGGTTTCCAAGGCACGGGAAGTCGATGGACACCTTCCGCGCCGAGGTCAAGCGGCTGCTCACGTCGGGTGAAACGCCGAAACCACCCGCGCCAGCGCCCACCGAGCCGAAAAAGCTGTACCGCGTTCAGGTCGGGGCGTTCAGCTCCAAGGCAAATGCCGACGCCATGCTCGCCAAGGTAAAGGCGGCGGGGTTTGTCGACGCTTACATCAAAACCGAATAATTCGCACGTTTCGGTTGCCAACTGACCCCTCGCTGTCCTGTGGATGGTGAGGGGTTTTTTCCTTTTCCCCTCGGAATGGGAGGCGACCGTATGACCAACACGCAAAAACAACGAATCGCGTATTTGCGCGGCAAAGGCGACAGCTACGCCGCTATCGCCGACGCGCTCGGCATATCCGAAAACACCGTCAAGTCCTACTGCCGCCGGAGCAATATCGGCATCGGTGAGAAAGCCGAACAAGCCGCCACTATGGACGCTTGCGCCAACTGCGGCCGCCCCCTGGAACATACGCCGGGGGCGAAGCGGAAGCGCTTCTGCTCCGACAAATGCCGTATGGTGTGGTGGAAGGCCCACCCCGAAGCCGTAAACCGCAAGGCAGTCTACCGTTTCGCCTGCCCGGCCTGCGGAGCGGAGTTCGAAAGCTATGGCAACGCCCACCGCAAATACTGCTCCAGAGCTTGTTTCGGAGCGGCGAGGAGGGCTTCCGTATGAACAAGGAAGAAGCAATCCTCCGCTATAAGGCGGCTATGGCGGTGTTCAAGAATTGGTTTTTGGACGGCGTTATTACCGAAGCCGACCTGCTAACAATTAATACACTGCTCGCTCAGAAATACGGTTTATCCTCGCGCAGTATATTCCTCGAAAAAGACTTGCTATGTAAGGAAAACAGAGTGATATATGGTACTGCGAAAGGAGGCCGTTATGGGCAGAAAGATAACGAAAATTGAACCTACGGCGCAGATGCCAACCAGACGACGGGTCGCGGCGTATGCCCGCGTTTCCTGCGGGAAGGACGAAATGCTCCACTCCCTGGCGGCTCAGGTCAGCTTTTACAGCAACCTGATACAAAGCAAGCCGGAATGGGAGTATGTCGGCGTGTACGCCGACGAAGCGGAAACCGGCACAAAGGGCAGCAGGCCGGAATTTCAGCGGCTGCTTGCCGACTGCCGGGCAGGGCGTATCGACCTCGTCCTCACAAAGTCAATCAGCCGCTTTGCGAGGAATACCGTGACCTTGCTCGAAACTGTCCGAGAACTCAAAACCTTAAGCGTCGGCGTGTTTTTTGAGGAGCAGAACCTGCACTCGCTCTCAAACGACGGGGAGTTAATGCTCACCATCCTCGCAAGCTACGCACAGGAAGAAAGCCGCTCGGTCAGCGAAAACCGTAAGTGGCGTATCCGCAAGGACTTTAATGAGGGCAGGCCCGCGAGCAACATCCGCATTTACGGCTTCGACTACAAGGACGGCAAACTGACCGTCATTCCGGAGGAAGCCGAGGTGGTGCGGATGATATTTGCCGACTACCTTTCGGGGCTTGGCAAGAACGCCATTATGAAGAAGCTGGTCAGGCTCGGAGTGCCGACGAAATGCGGCGGCCGATGGTCGGAAAGCACGGTGGGCTCTATCCTCGGAAACGAAAAATTCATCGGCGATATGTGCCTGCAAAAGGCGTTCGTCGCCGATCACATCACCAAGCGCCAGAAGCAAAACAACGGCGAGCTGCCGAAATACTACGTCGAAGGTTCTCACGAGGCGATTATCGACAGGGAGACTTTCAATTCAGTACAGGTTGAAATGGCACGGCGGGCGGCAAAGGCGAACCACCCCCGTAAGCTTACTTTCAGTGAATTTTCGCGGGTTATCACCTGCGGCCGGTGCGGGGCGAAATTCCGCAAGAAGATGAACGGCGTCGGCACGAAGTACGCCAAGGCATCGTGGGCTTGCGCTACCTACACCTATCGCGGCAAGCACGAGTGCGCAGCCAAGCGGATACCCGAAGATATCCTCAAAGAGAAATGCGCCGAGGCCCTGGGGCTTGAAAAGTATGACGACGCCGCGTTTGCGGCCAGGGTCGCCTCGATAACCGTTCCGGACGACGGCGTTCTGGCGTTTGCCTTTAAGGACGGCTCGGCGCGGACGGTCATTTGGGAGAACCGCTCCCGCCGCGAAAGCTGGACGGACGAGATGAAGCAAGCCGCCCGTGAAAAGGCCTTGAAGGGAGGCGGCTAGAATGGCTAACGTACGGGTCATCCCAGCCACTGTTCCCGCCCTCTCGGCACAGGAAAGGAACCCGGCGGTCAAGCGGCGCGTCGCTTTCTACGCACGCGTCAGCACCGACTCATCCGAGCAAAAGACTTCATACAACGCTCAAGTGGACTACTACACGAAATTTATCCAGAGCCATCCCGACTGGGAATTCGTCGGCGGGTACACGGACGAGGGCATTTCAGGGCTGAACACCAAACGGCGGGAAGGCTTCAAGCAAATGGTCTCCGACGGCTTGGCGGGCAAGTTTGACTTGCTCGTCACCAAGTCGGTCAGCCGCTTTGCCCGAAACACCGTGGACAGCCTGACCACCGTCCGCAAGCTGAAAGAGGTCGGCTGCGAGATATGGTTCGAGGAGCAGAACATATACACTTTGGACAGCAAGGGCGAATTGCTGATTACGATAATGTCCTCGCTGGCGCAGGAAGAGAGCCGCTCTATTTCGGAAAACGTGACTTGGGGTCAGCGCAAGCGCATGGCCGACGGCAAGGTGAGCCTGCCGTATGCCCAGTTCCTCGGTTATGAAAAGGGCGAGGACGGTTTGCCGAAGGTAGTCCCTGCCGAAGCGGATATTGTGCGGCTGATATTCAGGCTGTATATGGAGGGCAAGACCTTCTCGGCAATCGCCAAATACCTCGGCAGTTATGGCATCCCTTCGCCGGCGGGTAAGAAAACATGGCAGACGGCGGTGGTGCGGTCAATCCTGACCAATGAAAAATACAAAGGCCACGCGCTTCTGCAGAAGACCTACTGCTCGGACTTCCTCACCAAGAAGATGGTCAAGAACACTGGCCAGGTTCAGCAATACTACGTCGAGGACAGCCATCCCGCCATCATTGAGCCGGACGAATTTGACGCGGTTCAGGTAGAGATAGAGCGCCGCCGCTCGATTGGCAAACCGACAAGCTGCACGAGCATTTTCGCGGCGAAGATTATTTGCGCCGACTGCGGCGGGTGGTTTGGTAAAAAGGTCTGGGGCAGTTACAGGGGCGATAAGACTTACCGAAAGGAAATCTGGCAGTGCAACGACAAGTACAAGCGGCTCGGCAAGCCGGGCAAGGGCTGCAGTACGCCGCATATCACCGAGGATGAAATCAAATCCCGTTTCCTCACGGCGTTCAACAGCCTGATGAGCGACCGCGACGGGTTGATCGAGGACTGCCGCCTTGCCCAGGGCGTCCTCTGCGACACCGCGGCGTTAGATGCGGAGCTCGCCGAACTGCACCGCGAGATTGAGGTAGTCATGGAACTTTCCCGAAAGGCCATCTACGAAAACGCCCGGACCGCCGTCAACCAGAAGGAATGGGCGGAGCGCAACAAGGCCTACCTTGAACGCCACCGCATAGCATTGGAGCGGGTTGACGAGTTGGAAACAGCCAAGCGGGAGCGGCTCGGCAAGGCGAAGATTATCGAGGGCTTCATTCGGGATATCGAAAGCCGACCGCTCGCCATCACCGAGTTTGACGAAAAGCTATGGCTTGCGGTCATTGACGCCGCCACAGTCGGTCGGGATGGCATGGTGGTATTCAGGCTCAGGAACGGCTCGGAGGTCACTGCTTAACACTGAGAACCATAATTGCAACCGAGTACGGCTCGTCTTTAGGCGGGCTGTTTTTATGGTTATTTTCATGAGAACCCTTTTATCGGAACAAGTATGCAGATTGTCTCTATGACTGCTAATAACTGCGTTTGCTGAGGGGGGCACTCGCTACCGTTTCTAGTTTGGCGTTGCTTTTGAGCATGGGGTAGCGGTATAATAAATGAAGGGTTTTTGTGTGCGCTTTGAGATATATGACCAGTGACCAGTATCTATATTATACCGAATCGAGAGGTAAAAGATGGTAAATGAACAAACATCAATTCATGATTTTGACTTAAACTTAATTTGTGAACTACATGTAGGATTGGAACGGCAAGGGCCTGGTAGTCCTGAAATAACTATTAAGGCATTAAGTTTTCTGGATAATCTTAATAAAACTTCACGGGTAGTAGATTTGGGCTGTGGAACTGGTGGGCAAACAATGGTTCTCGCACAAAATATCACTGGGAATATCACTGGTGTTGATTTTTTCCCTGATTTTATTAATGCTCTTAACGAAAATGCCAAAGAATTAAATTTCCAAGAAAGAGTAAATGGCATTGTTGGCTCAATGGAAAATCTTTCTTTCCAAAAAGAAGAATTTGACCTTATATGGTCTGAAGGGGCTATTGCCAATATTGGTTTTGAAAAAGGCTTGAACTATTGGAAGGACTTCCTCAAATCAGACGGCTATATTGCCGTAACATATGAGTCGTGGTTTACCGATGAACGCCCCGAGGAAATTGAAAAGTGGTGGGTTGATGCTGTTCCTGAAATAAGCACAATAGGGCATAACATTTTAATAATGCAAAAATCGGGATATATTCCCGTTGCCGCATTTACATTGCCTGAAAAATGCTGGACGGATAATTATTTTATTCCGCGAGAAGCAGCAGGAAAAGCACTTTTGGAAAAATATACTGGAAATAAAACCGTAGAGGCTTTTATTGCGAATATGACGTATGAGGCGGGATTGTATTCAAAGTATAAACAGTATTATGGATATGTTTTCTATATCGGCAAAAAAATATAAAAATAGTGCGCCGCCACTCCGCACAACTTCCCTAATTCTGTTCTTTGGAAGAGGCCTGGGCGCAGAATCCCGTAAAATTAAATCTTACTTTTTGCGTGAGAGTACGGCTCGCCTTTGGGCGGGCTGTTTTTTGATTGACCGAAGTCTTAATTTTAACGGGTCGGTGTATCGTTAAAAGATACTCCGATTTTCGGTGCAAATTTTAACGATTATCTTTCTTTTAACGATTTGCCCCTTGAGCTGCCTCGGAAACAGCCACGGTTCAAGTCAAGTGTTCTCCGAAAAAGCCCTCTGGAAAATACCAACTATTGATACAAGGCAAAACGCACAAAGCCCGAAAGTGGCTTGTATCAGGCACTTTCGGGCAAAACAAAAACCACCTATCCGACAAACATAGTTTATCAATAGATGGTAGATTATTTGGTGGAGGTGAGGGGAATCGAACCCCTGTCCGAAAGAGAACCCACAGCGACTTCTCCGAGCGCAGTCAGTGTTTTGGGTTTCGCCGGGCTGTCGCCCGCTGACAGGCTACAGTACGGCTATCTCGATGAACTTCCCCTGACACCTCCGAGAATTGGTGATCGGGTATCCCGCTTTTTTGACCCCCTGGCCCCGCACCGCGGGAGCAGCGGGCAGGAGG
>JAGXRZ010000016.1 GCA_018335585.1 Selenomonadales bacterium | reverse complement strand
TATGGCTTTGAGAAGCACTTTATCCGTGGGTTGCGAAAAATGACAATGCGGTGCACGCTAGCGCTGGCCGTAATGCTGGCAATGGCCGTAGGACGAATAAGAGCAAATCAGCACGATAAAATGCGGAGCCTAGTGAAGGCAGCGTAGAGTTGCTGGTCTAATCGAATCAAAAACCTAGCATCAGCGCCAAGGGATGACTACGCCCTTATACAGGCCCAGATGTCATATTATGGATGTCTAGTGGCTAGCATGCCCGAAAAACCACGGCGTTGCCCCTGTTCCCTTTGTTGAACACAGCGGTTGGTTGAGAAAAAAGCTAGCAACGCAAAACGCTTTAACAGCAAAGGCATTGCGTGGCCTTCCATCCACAATCGCATGGAATGGTGCCAAAAACTCCCCGTCGCCTGCCTTAGATAGGGGGTGCTCAGTCCCAGTTGTTAGTGTGGGGCTGTCTCGACTTTCGCCAGATAACATGCTCTCATATACAACCGTGAACTCCTCTGGGCGTATCTGCTCACCCGTTCCATCAGCAACCCAATAGAGAGCGGCGTAATTGTACGGAATTGGGCTAATCCCTTCTACTGAAAACATACCACGTCGGACATCGGTGGCACCTAAATTCCATGTCAACCGCACCGCATGTGGGTCGTTTTTTTCGTCCCATAGAATTCGGTCTGGAGGGATCGACATAGTGCTACGTGTATCCTGAAAACCTCGGTCTTCCCGTGCCGCATGTGCCTCTGGGGAAAACATGACAAGATGTGCTTCACAGAGCAACATAAGCATCAGTATACTGACAGAAACAAGCGCTAGTTTGCTTCGCATGACTTTTCTGACTAACATTATTCCTACCACCTTACCTCTCATTTATTGGGTTGGTACGCAACTCCAGACGTGCGAATGGTGACAATCAAAGGCGCGCCGTCGATACTCACACTCCTTCTATACGATCATATCTACCCACAACTGTCTGAAGACACTTGTTGTCAGCCTCCGACTCATTGGAGGAAGTGCCTGCTTCTATGCATAATTGTGTCTTGCTCTCAGGGTTTCGGCGGGTCCCACTGCACTAAAACGGCGTTGTTTTCAGGTCGAGGAACAGCGTCTACAACGCCAACGAGGCCACAGGTTTGACTCACTAACAGTATCGCTAGTATGAGTGCCACAACACGCGGTGTCCGCATAAATCACACCTCCAATCCACCCAGGTTCTCCATGTTAGATAAATTGTAAACGATGGGTGTTAGTATCACAAGGACATGATAGTAGCGCCTGCTACTAGGCCCTGCCTGTCAGTAAGTTGTGCGCACGCATCATAAGCAGTAGTGCCTCGCGGTACTGATTCTGCTGCTCCAACAACTTGGCACCAAAGACCAGTACATCGGCCGCATCCCGATATCGCTCTAAGCGGGCAAATCCTTGACCAAAGGAACTTGCTGTGCTCTCAATGAAAAGCGGATCGCGGCGTAGCCGGCTCTTGGTCAGCGCCCACTGATCTTTGAGGAGTTCCCATTCTTCCATAGTGCCATCGGGTTTCTGCATCAATCCCTGCAGTTCTTCCTCGTAAGCAACGGTTTCACAGTAGTTAGGGAGTTCGCTTAACGCAAGTAGTACCTCTCTGTACGCCTTGCGTTTCGTTGCTACGCTAATTTGTGGGATGTGAACCAGTTCAGATAGTATTCGGCGAGCACCTAGTGTGTCTTGCAGGTTGGTTAAGCAAACAGCTGCCCCAATGAGGGCTTCGGCCTTAAGCTCGCTGGCGATCAGTTGGTCTGAGAGCGTTGCCGCCCTCTGGGCATCTGTTAAGGCAGCATTCCAGTTGCCCTGCCGCGCATGGCAACTGGCCTTGGCAATCAGTGCTTTGACTCCAAGCGCTGTCCCCAAGTTGCTGGCACTTTCAGCTAGTGCAAAATGGGCACTGGCCACGCCAGAGTTGCCGAGTGTGGTGTAGCAGCTTCCGACTAAGTAGTGAGTCTTGCTGAGCTCATCCCTATACTCTGGCGAATTCTTTAAGTAGTCCAGCGCGTCTAGAGCCATAAACACCGCATAACTCAGTTGGTCGCCGTGGTAAAGTGCCATAGCGGCGTTAAACGCACATCTCCATGCGTCAAGCGTTAGTTTAGCCAGTGTATATGCTTGTGCGGCAACCTTGAACGTGTCAACTGATCTGAGCAACATCTTGTCAGCAGCCTCTAAGCTAGCCTTGGCCTCAAAGTAGACTCCTTGTACCTGCGGGCTCTGTTGGCTACAATCGCAAGCGTTGCAGCCCTCAAACATGGCTTTAGCCTGTTCGAAGTCCTTTGCCGATATCAGGGCTTTCACCTCACTCAGCAGCACTAACAACCTAGCCTCCGCCTCCTCTTGCGCCTGTGGCATGAAGTGGCTGATCGGCTGGCCTAACAACTCCGCGATTACGGCCAGATTCTCCGCTGAAGGCCTAATCCTTCCGCTTTCGATAGCCCCAATGTAGGCGCGTGAAAACTTGCCGTCAGCCAGTTTTGCCTAAGTGAGGCCCTTCGCTAATCGCGCCTCTTTAACGCGCTTCCCGAGCATAGAATCGCCTCCAAATACTAAAGCAATAAAGGGCTTCCGGAGAGTTCGCAACGGCCCGCAACGGCCTTCGCTTAATAAGACACTTGAAGGAAACAAAGTGCAACGGCTCCGAGAAGATTTTTTGCGCCACCACTAAGATAAGCGTGAACATCCTCTGCAATATTTACCCTCTCCTTCCGTTGCTTAATCGTAGTATAATCATATCAGCAGCGAGTTCTGTGGCACGCTCCCAACATTGTGACAGTTCGTAACACCTTTTACTACGAGGAGTTGGTTCTTGGTGACAATCAGACCTCCAGCAAGTAGTAGGCAATGGGAAAGTATGTGCAACACGGGAAGAAGCCTTCGGTCAAGGAGTAGAGTCCTAAGCAGCGCGTAGGGGGTGGGGAACGCTTGTACAGAGATATTTGGCGACACAACGTGAAGCAGCTGCTAGCGGAAAACAACCTAAGCATAGCCGAGGCCGCGCGGCTTGTAGGTACATCGAAGCAATACCTCTCCTCGATTTTGGCCGAAACCGAGCCTAGCAGTATGCGCGAACTGGTCGCCGACCGGCTGAGCCTGCTTTTGCACGCGACTCCCTCGCGTCTCTATACGCCAAGTGTAGAGCCTAGCGCCTCCCACTGCATGCCAACAGAAATCTGGGGGCACACGCCCGACGAGAGCCTTGCGCCCGTGGAGCAAGCGGTGTTAGCGGAACGACACTTTCTTGCGCGTGAGTACGGCGCTAGTTTTCGCTTGGCTAAGGCGCTCCTTTTGCAGCATGGCGACGAGCTCGCTCCTGCCGCCGTCGCCCACACCGAACTGCTGGCCGGGAAAAGCGCTTGCTTGCTCGGGCATTCGGCCGACGCCAATGCACACCTGCGGCGTGCGCTGGCCTTTTGGCAGAAGCGCTTAACCGCCCAGCCCGCCAAGTACCTGTCGCACTGCCTCGACACCTACCGTTACCTCGCGCTGGCTGCTCACGTGGACGAAGATTACGCTCGCGCGCTGGAGCTTCAGCTTAGGGCCATAGCGCTGTACGAAAGATTCCCCCAGGCGGCGAGCGAGCTTGCCGGCAAGTGGGAAGCCCTAGCTCTTAACAGCATGCGTACGGCAACTCGCGTTAGCCTGCGTACCGTCAGCGACACAGCCGACAGGTTACTTGCATTCTCCACTGTAGCCAAGCTCCAGGCGCTTACCATGCGAGTTTCGTATGACTTAGAGTTTTGCCGCTACGCTATCGGGCGTGCTACGGGGGACGCCTCCGCGCCTTGTTACGAGCCGCCAAGCACAATGCGTGACGCCGTGCTCTGCCTTGGTTACGGCCTTACCTTGTGGGAGCGCGGCGAAAGCGACGCGCTTAGAGCCTTAGCGGATAGTTTATCCGCGGAAAGCGACAGCCAAGAGCAGCAGTTCGTGCGCTCCTGGCTGACTCAGATGGCCGCCCCGCTTGAGAGCCGAGCTCGTTCAAACGATGCGCCCACAGCTCTGTTCTCTGGATTGACCTCGCTTCTTGATGCGTGCTACGCATCTGCCGCGGGGGACAACTACCGTGCTTTGCACGCCTGGCAAAGTGCGCTGCGCGAGCTTCTGTCTGCACGCGACTATCCCCTGTACTTTCTCGCCTTCGCCGGGGGCCTAAAACACTTTACCTTGGCCGATTCATATCGGCACGACCTGCAAGCAGTCCTTGCCCTGCGCGTCTGTGCCTACAAGCAGTAACGCAATGGGTGCCTATGTTCCCCCTAATCGATCCAATCGATAATCAGTGCCAGCTCAGCCGTAGCTGTGGCAACTACAATAATCGGAGTTAAAGCTAGGGCTAGGGCTGACCGCAGTCGGCCAATACAAGAGAGTCTGACGTAGATTACACCAGACGCCAACCAAGGAGCTGCCGCGAAGGCCACCCATACAAAGTAGCTCATGTCTTGTAGATAGCTCATGTTTGTGAGTCCTTCCCACAGGGAGCCAAGCAGTAGAGGGAAGAACTGGAATGGATCAAGGGCGAGCCTTGCGATATCAGCGGGAAGCAGGCGCGAGTGGAGACCACTAGTAAACACTACAGGCGATAAGACGAGACAAATCTTGAGAAACGCTCGGCTAAAGCTTAGTTGCTGTCCTTCTCTAGCATGCAGATGCTTGTCAAGGTCGGCCAGAACTGCAACGGCCAGTATTGAGCTCGCAGCGACAATAGACGCCACGAGCCATACCGGAACGAAAGAGCCAATCTCCAACTGGCGCACCACTGCAGGGTAGATACTCAACCAGCGAGCGGTTACTAGAACCGCCAGCACGGTGCCTGCCAGAAGCGATTTTGAGGACTTGAGACCCCAGTTGTTGCTGCCTGCCGCTGCCATCTCTACCTTTCTTTACTGCTTGGTTGAAGTGGCCGACCCTGCCTTTGGCTCTCTGATCGTGTGGTTGTGCTCGGTCGGACATCTACCAGCCTTGTCATGGGGTCTGCTTGTAGAGCGTACAACCTGCCTGCTTCGGCTTCCACATCGAGTCCATAAGCTTTAGCTGAACCGCTGTTAAACGCTTCGATCATCATCTTGTGTTTGGCGATAGACTTTTCAAGAATAGGTCTCTCGTCTGCGGGAGCTGTCTCTAGCTGTGCTTTAGTGGATGCCATATTTTCTTCCAAGCCTCTGATCACCCTCGCTACCGAGGCAGGGAGGGAGCCATGCACACAAAAGCCCCCGCTAAAACCGTGTCTAGTCGCTCTATACCAAACGGACTCGGCCCTAAGCGCATGTCGTTCGAGAAAAGCCTTGGCAGTAGCAAAGTCAGCGTATGCAGAGAGAGAGATTGTGGCTCGCTCACCGGCCGCTAGCGTGACTGGTGAGCGCACGCTTGGTGGAATCAGGCGCACGCTGGCGGCATAAGCGGCAATAACGCCGATGCTGCCGATAAGTAAGGCTACGGCTATTCCTGCGGCAAAAGACTTACGGGTCATAAAACTTCCCCTTTCCATAATTCTGTGGATACGTTCTTCAAGATATTGCCGTCCACTACTGAAGGCATACAGCGAAGCCTTGGCCGTGCATCGCCCCCTCGCAGCCAGAAGTAGACCAAGAATCAGCTCGCAGTACTTCTGTCGCTCGTCGTGCGTCATAGACCTAGTGATGCTTTCGTCGCAGGAGAGCTCGCACAGATGGTAGATCCTCTCACGACCTAGATAGGCGAGGGGGTTATACCAATGGAAGGCGTTAATGAGGAGCAGAAATCCTTTCACCCACACGTCATGTCGCTTCAAGTGAGTGAGCTCGTGTAAAAATATGTACTCAAGCTCAACGCGGGAGAAGGTGTGATGTGGTAAGACAATAAAAGGGCGCAAACATCCATAGAGAAAAGGCGTGCCGCTGTATGGGGCAAGGTAGATGGGAATCCTCTTTGTGATGCCGAGCTTAAGCCTACATTCGTCCAGAACACGAAGAATCTCATGCTCTGATACTTCCTGGCATGCGGCCAGAATGCGACTTTTGACTCGACGTTTCTCTATTAAGGTCGTCGCCATAAAAATAACCGACCCACCTATAAGTAGATATGGCAACCAAGCGATAAGCCAAGTTGCAAGCCCACTCCACTCTGTGATTGCGTTTAGGCTGTAAGGATGCCCGGCTGCGTACCGCCCGGATGGCGTAACCGGTCCTAGAGAAAAGCGCAGTAGAGGCACTAAAGCGAAATATGGTACCAAGAAAAAGGAGCAAGCGATTAGGTGGCTATAGTACCGCCACGTCGCCGATAAGTATTTTTGGGATAAAACATCGCTCTGCCTAAGAAGTAAGACAAGCCCCCCAGCCACTATCGACATTACCAGCAGATGGCCAGAAACGGTAGTTAGCATAGACTCACCTATCCTTTACGCGGGCTATAAGTTCTGCAATGTCCCGTTCAGTTAGGTCCCCAATGTCACACAATGCGCTGAGGAAGCCTTTCGTCGAACCTTTGTGGACATCTCGGATGAACTGCCTAGTCTCAAACAAGAGGTATTCCTGCTGAGATATGCGCGGCTCATAGAAGTTGGCCTTACCTACTCTGGTTGCCTTAACAATGTGTTTCTCGATTAGGCGAGTCAGAAAGGTAATCACCGTGCTCTGCTTCCAGGCTTTACTAGAATCTAGGTTGCGCAGTATTTCACGTGTCGTCACCGGTCGCTCCGCTGCCCAGACAAACTCCATAATTTGCCTTTCCGAGCCAGACATTTGCTGTAACTGCTCCATTGTGTCCACCATCCATCTATGTTGTGTAGTTTAATATTAGACTACATCATGTAGAACTATGTGTCAAGGGGACACCGCTAAGTACGGCAAAGGAGTGCCGCACATGTGCGACACTCCCCACAAGGAGCTAGCAGCCCCTCATCTCGTTCTCTCTACATCCTGCGCAGAACTACAAACGCTCCTACTGCGAGTACAGCCAGAGCTCCGGCTCCGCCTGCAAACAGGTACCATGGGCGACTCTCTGCGACCGGTGCGTTTTCCGCAATCGCCTTGGTGTCTTCGGTCGCGGACATGATGCGCATTATAGGCTCGGCAGGCGCGGCCTTCTCGTTTTGTGCCTTTAGCGCGGCAGTTTGCTCGGCAGTGAGGACTCGCTTTTCACCCACATGCACGTGCGTTTCGACCTTCTCGCCGTTAACCTTCGCTATAACTACATACAAGTCGGTCTTGATGTTGTGGAGTTCTAGCACCCAGCCCTCTTCGATTACTACCCGGCCGATGCTTACGTTCTGCTCCTTGGCCAGTTGCTCGCGCGCAAGTCCCTCGAGTTCGCTTGCCAATGCCGGTTCTAGCACCTTCAGCATAGCCATGGCGCTAGTGGCCATCACCGTTAACATGATTAGGGTCAACACGATTACTTTTTTCATTTTCTTGGCTCCTTTCGTTGCACTCGTCTTCTTTGACGCGCGCCGCAAGAATTAGTTCCAAGTTTTAATTGACACGCTAACGTGCCTAGGCTAAAGTGTAATTACTACTATGCTCTGTAGTAGACAGGAGGGGAATCATGAGGACAATCTACATTGTCTTGGCCATCGTCGTTGTAGCTGCGGCAGGTGCGGGCTACTATTTTTGGCGGGCTGCTCAGGCGAGCGACGATTTTAGCGCGGTGCGTGATGAGGCGCTAGCTTTCTATCAGCAGCAAAACCCAACGCTTACCGGTCTTAGCGCCAAAGTAATCGACTATGGTTGCCATATCGAAATTGAAATTCGCCAGAATGGGAACAGGCTGGCCCGCCTTGGGTGGGCAGGGCCCGGTCAGTATTACGTTATTGGGCGGTAGTCTGGCATGAACAGAAAAATAGGTGTACCGGATTTTAAGCCGCGCAAGGAAGGCCTCAGGCAAATACTTGGCGACCTCGAAGCCGACATTATGGAGTTTATATGGGAGCGCGGGCAAAGCACGGTGCGCGATGTGTATGAAGGCCTGTTGGCCGCGCGCGAGCGCGAGCTTGCGTACACCACCGTAATGACGGTAATGGGGCGACTGGCGGAAAAGGCACTGCTCCAGCGCGAAGCAGCGGGCAACACCTACATCTACATGGCCGCTGTGGCGCGCGACGAGTATTTGGCCCGCATTGTCGGGGAAGTGCTAGACGCCCTACTGGTTTCGCACCGCGAGCAAACCATATCGCACCTTGCTAATCGCCTGGCGCGAGTCGATGCCGCCGAGCTAAATAAGCTAGAGGCCGCCTTAGCAGAGCGCCGGGGGAAAAGCTAATGGTTACTTGGCAGCTCTTTGTGTCGCCTTTTGTGCTACATGTGTTGGTGGCGGGCGGCTTGGCCTTTGCCGTAGTGGCCTTGTTCGACGGCTTGCTCACACTTGCGCCACGCGTGCGGATGGTGCTGTACGCTGCCGTACTGGCGGTGCCAATACTAAGCTTCCTCGTGTACTTTACGCATATCTTTGGGCGGTGCAGTCGCCTCTTTGGGCCGTTTGCCTGGCGTATCTGCACCATGGGACGCATTTATGCGGGTTTCCTGGCGCCTTTTACGTTAACTTTGCTCGGCGTGTATCTCCTAGCTAGGTTATGGCAGCATTACCGCTCCCCTCTGCGCATAAGCCGCCCGGCGGATGACTCTGCGGCGACCGAGCGCGTGACCCTTGCCTTGGCAGATATTGCCCAAGCTTCGCAAATCCGCATAGCCGTTTTGTCAAATTGTTACCCGGCGGCCTATGTGCGCGACGACATTCCGCCGACACTCTGCGTGACTACGGGCTTACTAGAGCAGCTGAGCGACGCGGAACTGCGGGCGACCCTCGCTCACGAAGTTGCGCATGTGCGCGGGCGCGACCAGCTGTGGAACTTAGTCTTTTTGCTTAAGGAAGTGGCCTTTTTTTCGCCGCTTACACACCTAGCCTATGCACGCTACTGCCAAGCGCGCGAAGAAGCGGCCGATGACGCTGTCGCTGACGAGGCAAGGCTAGACCTAGCTTCTGCCCTGCTGAAAGTAGTGCGCCGCAGCCAGGAGCTACTGTCGCTCGCCGAGTGGCGCTGGTCCGAAAGCTATTTTGTCGCCGGCGGTAACATTAAGCGGCGCATCGAGCTGCTCCTAGCCGACCGCCGCGCCTATACGCCTGTGCCACTTTGGATACCGATGGGCCTGCTAGGTGCGATAGTAGTTTTGATCTGTTAGGGTCGCACTACTACCCTCTGTAGTAAAGAAAGGATGTTCGCTGCATGAAGTTTTTATCCGTTGCGCTAAAGAATCTGCTGCGCCGCCGTGTGCGAAGCGCGCTCACACTGCTAGGCATTGCGGTTGGCATCGCTATGCTCTTTAGCTTTATGTCATTTAACGCCGGCTACCAAGCCAGCCTGCGCCAAGACCTAAACCGCCTCGGCGCGCACATGTTAGCCATCGCCAAGGGCTGCCCTTATGAGGCTACGGCTATGGTTATGCACGGCGGCGTCATAGATGACTTTTTAAGTGAGGAACACGTGGCGACCATTCGCGCTATGCCTCACGTAAAAAACGCTGTAGGCATGTTTATGAACCAGAAACTTGTGCATGGAGGCAAGCCTGTCATTATTCAAGGCCTGGACGAGGCGGGCTTTGACCTAAAACCTTGGTGGGTAATTGAGGGCGAGCGCTTTGTAGACGCCAACTCCGTCATTCTCCCGGCTGCTAAAGCTACGGAAATGGCGCTTTCTATCGGCAGCGAGTATCGTATCCCCGGGGTGGATCAGGCCTTTACTGTGACCGGCATTTTGCAGAAGACCGGCTCGCAAGACGACCAATTTGTCTATATGCCCCTCCTTACCGCCCAGCGGCTCTTTAACGCCGAAGGCAAGGTGACCTCGGTAGCCATTCAGCTAAACGACCTGCGCCAGGTTCAGGCAGTGGTCGAATCCGTCGAGGCCTTGCCCGATGTGCAGGCTATCACCATGTCGCAGATGCTCGGCACGGTGCAGACGCTAATGGAATCGGCCCAGGCGCTAATCACTTCAATAGTAATTATCGCCGTCTTAATCAGCGCCCTTGGCGTGCTAAACAGCATTCTTACCTCGGTGTTCGAGCGCACGCGCGAGATAGGCATGATGAAGGCCGTAGGCGCAGGCGCTGTGGACATCTTCGCGCTCGTGTGGATAGAGAGCATCCTGCTGACGGTGACGGGTGGAGCGCTCGGCATCGCGGCCGCCATCGGCGCGGGTACGCTCATTGAAGGCGCCCTGCGCGACATCCTGCCTTTTGCCCCGGCCGGCAACCTAATTACATTTAATCCCGATATCGCCGTCATGAGCCTGTTGGTCTCTGTCGTATTGGGTGTGGTGGCGGGCGCTTACCCGGCACTGCGTGCCGCGGGACTTAGCCCCATGGAGGCGATAAGGAGTGAGTAATATGAGCGTGATTAGGACCGAAAAGCTGTGCAAGCAATACCGCCGCGGCAGTGAAACGGTTTACGCACTGCAGGATGCGGCCATCAGCGTTGAAGAGGGCGAGTTTATCGCCATTGTCGGCCCATCGGGTTCCGGCAAAACGACGTTGATGAACCTCTTGGGGTGCCTCGACACAGCTACTTCCGGCAGTTACCGCTTGCGTGGGCAGGAGGTAGTCGGCCTGCAGGAGTCGCGTCTCGTGCGCCTGCGCCAAGAGAATATAGGCTTTGTCTTTCAGCAGTTCTTTCTCTTGCCGACACTTACGGTCGAAGAAAACATTGAACTCCCCCTGTTGTTTAGGGATAATCGCGGCAAGCGCACCAAAGAGCTGCTAGATGTCGTCGGGCTAAGCCACCGCCGCACACACTTGCCCAAAGAGCTTAGCGGCGGCGAAATGCAGCGCGTAGCCATTGCGCGGGCACTTATTAACAGCCCCGCCATCCTACTTGCTGACGAGCCCACCGGCAACCTCGACAGCAAGAACAGCCTTAAGGTAATCGAGCTCTTTAGAGAACTTAACTGCGCAGGATTAACTACCATCATTGTCACGCATAATCACGAGATTGCGGCCATGGCGGGTCGCACGGTTAGTATCTCGGACGGGCAGATACAGACTGCTGTGCATTCTCCGCTCCCTAGGCCATAAGGCTTGGTCAGCCTCTTTCTTTACCTCCTCCTTCCTATTGGCGGCCTGCGGGCCGCTCTTTTTGCTGACTTGACAAGCGCGCGCGTAAGCAAGTAGAATTCAGACACTTAAGCATTTAGAGTTCGAGCGGAGGAATGTACGTGGGCCAGCAGGATTATCGCAGCGAGAAGCTAGCTCGCTTAAAGGCGCTCAATATACATGCGTATCCCGAGCGATATGCCGTAACGCACACACTTAAAGAGGCCAGCAATCTGCCTGACGACACTGCCGCTGTTAGGGTGGCCGGTCGCCTTGTAGCCATCCGCAAGATGGGGAAGCTCACATTTGCTCATCTGCAAGATATCGAGGGGCGCGTGCAAATTGCCCTAAAGCAGGATCAGCTCGGCGAAGGGTACGGCATATTTCACGAAGTCGTCGACATCGGGGATTTTGTGGGCGTGCAGGGCACCACGTTTACTACTAAGACCGGCGAAAAGACGGTGCAGGTCAGCGAGTGGACGTACCTCGGCAAAGCACTGCGCGAGCTCCCCGAAAAGTGGCATGGCCTAAAGGACGTCGAGCTTATCTACCGCCAGCGCTACTTAGACCTTATATCTAATGAAGAGAGCCGCCGCGTCTTTAGGTTGCGCTCGCGCTTGCTCTCGGCTTTGCGGCGTTTCTTTGAGGAGCGCGGGTTTATCGAAGTAGAGACTCAGATTCTAACCAACAAGCCCTCCGGCGCGCTGGCCTCCCCGTTTGTAACCCACCACAACGCCCTCGATATCGACCTGTATCTCCGCATTGCGCCGGAGATGTATCTAAAGCGCCTGATAGTCGGCGGGTTTACGCACGTCTTTGAAGTTGCGCGTTGCTTCCGCAACGAGGGCATTAGCCCGACCCACTTGCAGGATTTTACCATGGTCGAAGGGTACAGCGCCTACTTTAACTACGAGGACAACATGCGGCTTCTGCGCGACCTGGTAATTCACTGTGTCAAAGAGCTGTTTGGCTCAACCCTAGTGCGTATCGGCGAACAGGAGATAGACTTTGGTGCGGAGTGGCCGGTAGTTACTTTCCGCGACTTAATTTTGCGCGACGCTAACATCGACATCGATGCCTATGCGACTGCAGCCGAGTTGCTCGCGGCAGTGCGCAGGCAAGGCATTTACCTAGAGCACGCCGACTTAGCAAAGCTCGGTAAAGGCAACTTAATTGACGTCCTGTACAAGAAAATTAGCCGCCCGAAGCTGATTGCGCCCACTTACCTAACGTGCCACCCTGTCGAGCTTTCGCCGCTCGCGCGCAAGAACGACCACAACCCAAGCATAACCGACCGCTTTCAGCTCGTGGTTAACGGCGCAGAGATTATTAACGGCTACTCCGAGCTTGTCGACCCGCTAGAGCAGCGAGCGCGCTTAGAGGAACAAGCGCGGCTTAGAAGCCAAGGTGATGCCGAGGCCATGCCCATGGATGAGGACTATCTTCTGGCCATGGAGCACGGGATGCCGCCTATCTCCGGCTGGGGTATTGGCATTGACCGTTTGCTGCAAGTGCTACTTGACCTGCCAAACATCCGTGATGGGGTGCTGTTCCCAATCATGCGGCCGCTTGACGAAGCATGAACCAAAAGCACAAAGGAGGCGATATGTCCACCAAGGTTTGGGTCGACCTGCCGAATCGCGAGCGCATTCGCATTCACCAGCATTGGCTGGGGGCGATTATTATTGCGTTTGAGCCTCCTTCGCATCCTAACCAAGTGCACGTGCTAAAGGGCATAGTGCCGGTTGGGACCGTGGGCAGGGTAAGCCTCTTTACCTATCTGCAAGAGGCTAGTCTAGCGAACGACTTTGTGGAGGCACCGCACAGCTTTCACTTTCGCGGGCACCAGCTGCGCATTGACGCCACGCTAGAGGAATACTCGTTGTTTGGGTTTATCCCGATGCCGGAGTGGATAGTGCAGGCCATTCACGTTACGCTCTGGGTAGACGAGGTGCGGTACCGCGAGTTCGTGTTTTAGTAATGATGTCGCCGCACAAAGGGCGAAAGGGACGTAAAATATGACTAAGAAAGAAACTACTATAAAAGTTTTTGCCGAAAATCGCAAAGCCTACCACGACTTTTTTATCGAAGAGACCTACGAAGCCGGCGTCGCTTTAGTTGGCACGGAGGTTAAATCTATTCGCGCGGGGAAAGCAAACTTGCGCGACAGTTATGCTAGCATTGCTAACGGCGAGTGCATGCTCTATAATGTTCATATCAGCCCTTATGAACAAGGCAACCAATTTAACCGCGACCCGCGACGCGCACGCAAGTTGCTCTTGCACAAGCGCGAGATTGCGCGTTTGATTGGTCTTGTTCAGCAAAAAGGCTTTACCTTAGTGGCGCTTAAGCTCTATCAAAAAGACGGGCGCATCAAAGTCGAACTTGGCCTTGCGCGCGGCAAAAAGCAGCACGACAAGCGCGACGCGGCCGCCGACAAAGAAGCTAAGCGCGACATCGAGCAAGCTTTTCGTCTTCGCCAAAAAGGCGAGCTATAATTGGGGGCGAAAAGGTTTCGACGGGGGTAGAGTGGGTTGGGGTAGCGAGTCGGGGTCCCGACACCCGTAAAACAGGGAAAAAACAAAACAAACGCAAACGAACGTTTCGCGTTCGCTGCCTAGATAGGTAGCCGTCGGCCCGCACTTTTCCTGCGAGGGCGGTCACCGGCGTCATGAAAGCAGGAGTAGTGTTACTAAGCGCCTAGTAAGTAACGCGAAAATAATA
>JAGXRZ010000015.1 GCA_018335585.1 Selenomonadales bacterium | reverse complement strand
ATTGCTGTTCAGCGAATCGAGTCAGCAGTTCAGCAGTGCATGATGCCATACTTGTCATGGCCGCATACTTCATCAGGTGCTGCCAGACGCCAACGTAACTCTCAATAGTCTTATCCGCATAGCCCCTTTCTCTTAATGTCGTTTCTGCTTTTTCAACTTGTTCATGCAGCTTGGTAGGTCGGAATGCATCCATAATGTTAACCTCCTTACGATTGGATTTAAGAGATTATACATTATGCAAAGCTGAGACATTGGCAGTGAAGCGTGCAGCTCAGCCTCTCGGAGTGACTTTTGATAATGTAGGGCTTTTGATAAGCGGTAAACCTTGGGGGTTCGGGGGCAAAGCCCCCGATATGCCTAACTCTAGCAGTGGCCACCCGAACCAGTAGTTTCGGCCACGCTTCACGGCAATCCTCGGTCAACTTACGCCGTCTGCTGCGGGACAAATTGCGTTAGCAGTAACAATAACATGATTGGAACACTGGAAGAAAATATTCATGCAGTAATCGGTGACACTACAGAGTATCAAATTTCAGAACTTAACAGCTTGCTTGAAGAAAATCAGAAAGAACTAATCAGCCTAGCCAATAAGGGAAAAGACTATGAATCCCTTGCAGATGAGATTGATGAGCTGCGTGAAAAACGTCAGACACTCCTTATTGAAGATGCATCCTTGAGTGGTGAGAATGAGAGAATCAACGAGCTGATAGAATTTGTTCGTGACAACAAATATTGTACCCTAAGATATGATGACACGCTTGTAAGGAAGATTATCCAAAACGTTACTGTGTATGAAGACCACTTTGTAATAGGCTTTAAATCTGGCATTGAAATTGAAGTTGAATGAGAAAAACCCGTGATTCCACTGATAAAGGAGTCATGGGTTTTTTGATGGGTATGGGCGGTTGAGGCTTCTTCTCAATCTCAGTGCTTGAATGTGGAGTACATCATTTTATTTTCTAAATGTTCTTCTAAAAGTTTAGTGATTAGAACAAAGGAATCAAAAGCATCTAGGCCCGAATCCACTAATCTTTCAAAAACCTCATCGAAAATTTTTATTTCCATTAAATATCGTCCTTCTGCTATGTAATATTCATGATGAGCAGCTTGCAAGGCGGCTTGTCGAGAAAGTAAGAGTCTTTGATTAGAAGCTAACTATTGAGTTTAAGTCTGGGATGGAGATTGACGTAGAAATATAAGATATAGAGTTGGCATCCAATCAAGGGAGCTATTACCCGTTTGGCGGTTTTTCCACATGAAAACCTATGGTAGGTATTAATAATCAATATGCTACTCGTTTATTTGAATAAGTTTTTTAGAAAGAATTCACTTGAATAATTGTTCAAGTGTCTATTGACATCTTATCGATAAGGTATTACAATATACATATGAACACTTGAACAAGTATCCAATAAGTAAAAAACGAGGTGATAATATGGCACGTAAAATCCAACCAGTTGAAAAATGCGACTGTGAAGTAATACATGAGGAGACTGTAAATCAAGTCCGAGAAAAAATGCCTGAAGAAGAAACTCTCTATGACTTAGCAGAAATATTTAAAGTATTTGGAGATTCAACGCGAATCAAGATACTATGGGCTCTTGATGAAGCTGAAATGTGTGTTTGTGATATTGCTGTATTACTTAACATGACACAATCAGCAATTTCCCATCAGCTGAGAGTCTTAAAGCAGGCTAACTTAGTAAAAAACAGAAAAGAAGGTAAGGTAGTATATTATTCCTTAGTTGATGAACATGTAAGACAAATATTTGACCAAGGTTTAATTCATATCAATGAGTAATGAAATAAACCAGTTAAAATAGAATTGAATGTTTATTTGACTATATATGAATATATGAACATATAATTAAATATTCGAAAATTGGCAGAAAATACTCCAAGAAAAAACTTGGAATATATAATAAATAATATTTAGGAGGATGGATGTTATGAAAAAGAAATTTATATTAAAAGGATTAGATTGTGCAGATTGTGCAGCAAAAATGGAGAGAGCTATTAATAAGCTTGATGGTGTAAAGGAAGCTACAGTTAACTTTATGACTCAAAAGCTTGTTATTGAGGGCGAAGATGAGAAGATGTCTACAATTGTACAAGAGGCAGAAAAAATCGTAAGGAATATTGAACCTGATACTGTTATGAAAAAGGCATAAATGACTTTTAAACTAAAGATTAACTTTATATAAATCTAAATTTAAAAAAATATAATTAAAACTATATTTTTTAATAATCAAGATGAATATATATTCAAGTGTTCATGTTGAAGATAAATAGTCTAAGAATATTTAATGATAATACACAAATAATATAGGAGGATGAGTGTTATGAAAAAGAAATTTATATTAGAAGGATTAGATTGTGCAGATTGTGCAGCAAAAATTGAACATGCAGTAAATAAGCTTGATGGTGTGAAGGAAGCAACAGTTAACTTTATGACTCAAAAGCTTGTTATTGAGGGTGAAGATGAGAAGATGCCTACAATTATGCAAGAGGCAGAAAAAATCGTAAAGAAAATTTAACCTGGCACTGTTATGAAAAAAGCTTAAAGGGAGTGTGAAAATGAATAAACGTCTTTGGAGAATAATCATTGGTGCAATATTATTTATTGTGGCCATAGTAATTGATGTAAATATTGAATGGTTAAATATTGCTCTATATCTAATCAGCTACATAATTGTAGGTGGAGATATAGTTATGAAAGCAGTTAAAAATATTTTTAGAGGTAAAGTTTTTGACGAAAACTTTTTATTGTCTATTGCTACGATTGGTGCAATGTTAATCGGTGAGTATCCAGAAGGTATTGCAGTTATGCTGTTTTATCAAGTTGGTGAACTATTTCAAAGTTACGCAGTTGATAAGTCAAGAAGATCAATTGCCGAGGCTATGGATATACGGCCAGATTATGCCAATGTTAAAAAGAACGATGAAGTTATAAAAGTTGACCCTGATGAAGTACAAATAGGTGATATAATTGTAATTAAACCAGGAGAAAGAGTTCCTCTTGATGGTAAAGTAATTGAGGGAAATTCAACGGTTGATACATCAGCACTTACAGGTGAGTCTGTTCCGCGTGAGGTAGAAGTAGGGCATGAAATTCTAAGTGGATGCATCAACATTAATGGAGTTATTACTGCAGAAGTTACAAAGGAATATGGAGAATCTACTGTAAGTAAGATTCTTGATTTAGTTGAAAATGCAAGTAGTAAAAAATCTCAGTCAGAACAATTCATTACGAAATTTGCAAGATATTATACTCCAATTGTTGTAATTATTGCAGTTTTCCTTGCTACTATTCCGCCTCTTGTTATAGATGGGGCAACCTTTAGCGACTGGATATACAGAGCATTAACATTCCTAGTAGTTTCTTGTCCATGTGCTCTTGTAGTCTCTATTCCTTTAAGTTTCTTCGGTGGAATAGGTGGAGCATCTAGAAAAGGTATTTTAGTCAAAGGTAGTAATTATTTAGAGGCATTAGCAGAAGCTGAAATAATCGTATTTGACAAAACGGGAACACTTACAAAGGGTGTATTTAATGTACAGGAAATTCATCCAGAAGGAATTACTAAGGAAGAGTTATTAGAGTTAACTTCATATGCAGAAAGTTACTCAAACCATCCAATTTCTAATTCCTTAAAACAAGCATATGGCAAGGAAATTGACAATGGACGCATTTCGGATGTAGAAGAGATTTCAGGTCATGGCGTTATTGCAGCGGTTGATGGGAAAAAGGTTGCAGCAGGAAATATAAAACTTATGAAAAAGTTAAATATACCTTGCTATGAAGGTGAAGCTGTTGGAACTGTTGTACACGTAGGAATTGATGACAAGTATGCAGGTTACATCGTTATTGCAGATGAAGTTAAAGAAGATTCAGCTCGGGCAATTAAGGAACTTAAGGAAGCTAAAATTAAGCAAACTGTTATGCTAACAGGTGATACAAAAAATGTTGCATCAAAGGTTGCCAAGCAGCTTGGATTAGATAAGGTATACTCCGAGTTACTACCAGGAGATAAGGTTGAAAAGGTAGAGGAATTATTAGCACAGAAATCTGCAAAGGGTAAGCTTGCCTTTGTAGGTGACGGAATCAATGATGCTCCTGTTTTAGCCCGTGCAGATATTGGTATAGCAATGGGTGGTTTAGGTTCTGATGCCGCAATTGAAGCTGCGGATGTTGTAATTATGACCGACGAACCTTCAAAAATTGCCACAGCAATAAAAGTTTCTAAGAAAACATTAAGAATTGCTCGTCAAAACACAGTATTTTCAATTGGAATAAAAATAATTGTTCTTATTTTGAGTGCTTTTGGAATAGCTACTATGTGGGCAGCTGTATTTGCAGATGTAGGTGTAACT
This sequence comes from Selenomonadales bacterium, assembly GCA_018335585.1. Lineage (NCBI taxonomy): Bacteria > Bacillati > Bacillota > Negativicutes > Selenomonadales > Selenomonadales bacterium. The sequence continues at coordinate 14,685 of JAGXRZ010000015.1, read as the reverse complement.
ATTATCGCAGTATTAAATGCTTTTAGGGCACTTAATGTTAAAAATCTGTAGCATTACGAAAATATAATTTTTTATCGCCGATTGGGAGTAGAATTTATCTTAATCGGCGAATTTTAATAGCAAGTAGAGTATATTGTCTTTAACGAGAAGCAAAAACGAGGAGGTTATATAATGAGCACTATTAATGAATGTTGCCATGGGCACAATACACAAAAAATAGAACAAACTAAGGTTCATTGTCCAGTATGCAATACAGAAGGTATTTCCGTTAGTAAAGTGACAGTTGAGCACTTAGTAACAGACGATTATCTCAAGTTAGTAGATGGGGAGCAATATAAGATTTGCATGAATGGAGATTGTAGTGTTGTCTACTATAACGTTGATAATGGGGTAAGATTCTTAAAAGAACAAGTTAAAGTTCCTGTCTGGTTTAAGAAAGATGCAGATCCTAAGTATGCTTGTTATTGTAGCGAAGTCACAGAAGGTCAGGTAATTGAAGCAGTTGTAAAGCATGGTGCGAAAACCGTAAAAGAAATAAATGCCATAACAGGAGCAATGAAAAATCCTAATTGTAAAGAAAACAATCCGTTGGGGGTTTGTTGTCATAAGATTATTCAGGAAGCTATCGATAAAGGCTTAAAAATGGAATAATTTCAACTGAATGTTAAAAATCTATAGTATAAGGAGAAAATTATGCAAACACTTATTTCAGCGTTACTTGTATTCATTTCTACATCGATTGACTATTTAGTTGTTTTAATAATTCTTTTTGCCAACCAAGGAACCCGAGGGATAAAATCTATTTATATCGGGCAATATTTAGGGACTGGTATATTAGTCGGGGTAAGCCTCATTGCTGCCTATTTCCTCAATTATATTCCTCAGGATTGGATGATTGGGTTTCTAGGTTTGATTCCTTTGGGTTTGGGGATTCGTTCGATATTTGTTGATGAGGATGTGGATGAAGATTCCATTGGAAATCAAATTAAAAACAATCAATCCCAAATTTTTGCTATTACAGGTCTGACTTTAGCTATGGGAGGAGATAATCTTGGGATTTATATTCCATATTTTACAGGAATGAATGTTGGTCAGATTGTTATAGTTCTTGCAGTCTTTATTATTGGCATATTCCTTCTATGCCAGTTAGCTAAAAGATTTGCTACTATCCCAATGATTGGTGGAATTATCGAACGCTATGGGCGTATTATTGTGCCCGTTATCTTTATCGGGTTAGGAATTTATATTCTTGTCGAAAATGGCACAATTAACTACCTGATTTCTTTTTATAATTGACTATATTCTTGATAAGTTCTTATAGTTAGTGTAAGTTTGAAAACCGAGATGCGCCACATTTCTTTTCGGTGAATTAGGTTTTTACAATAAACTCACACGAAAGTCTATAGTTGATTTGTTCCCACATACGTACACCCTTAGTCGATATGTTCCCTCGGAGAGAATTTCAGTCTAAAAAATACAGGCTGCTAATTCTTGACAGCTATCCCCTCCTCTCAAAACACGTGGAGTGCGTGGTGTTGCTGTCAGGGTCGAGAAGTGAGTGTGTGAGAAGGCCATTACTAACAGAAGTAAACATTTGAAAATACGTCTTTTGTGGAACCAACAGTTTTTGGCGCTGCTTTAGGCTTAGAGGAATAAGGTGAAAGAACAGTGGCAAATGGACTTCAACGAGCGATTTACAATCTGGCAAATGCTGTTCCTCTCGCGGCCATGACGGCTTTGTTTTGGTATCTTGAATTTAGGGCTTGGCGCATTCCGATGATCCTGCTTGTCTCTGCTGCAGTTGTAACGGGTTTGTTTGCTATGTTCTTTTGCTACGGGAAGAATAACTGCTCGATTAAAAGCATCACTGTATCGAAAGTCATTTCAAAGGATCCATGGCTATTGACATATATGGTTGCCTACGTCTCGCCGTTTGCCTATATGGTAATTCCAGATTACCATATAGTTTCGTTCATAGTTGTAGTCCTTATGCTTATTTTGATCTTTATTTCAGCAGTTATGGCGTTGCCCAACATTCTGTTGTTTTTTGTGGGCTACCACTTCTACGAAGTTGAAACGGACACCGGGGTGGGGGACTATCTGCTCATTTCAAAGCGACGACGAATTCGTAATAGAACCAATGTAAAAGCTGTCATGAGAGTCTTTGAAAAGCTGCTTATAGATACAAAGGGGGACGAATGAATGTTTGACAATAGCTCAATTATGGTTTTATTGAATGATGGAAATGACAATCCAGTTCGGCTTCTGGAGGTAGACAAGGCTACGCAAGCGGCGATTTGTCGTGCTTTTTCTGATGGTTCCGTACCATTGCTTTCAGACAAGCAAATCGTCCCTTTCGATGGCAGTTATAAGCCGAACGAAGACGAGGGATTATCTATATGCAATTTTCACCTGCCAGAAGCAATTACCGATGCAGTAAGAAACCCGCTCGGATTACAGACCTTTACTTACAGCAAAGGAGCAGAGCCAGACATTAGAGCTATTTTTATTGGTGAACGAGCAGAGGCCGATAACACCGAGATATTCACTGTTGCTTTGCAGCGTTTCCGCAAGGAACAATATCTTTCTACAAGAAGATTCAGGCTGTTCTATGACCAAGACACTTTTATTCTTGACAATCGGTGGGGTATTGGGATTACAGAGATTATCGATTGCGTATTCATTCAGACGGAACTTCGATTTTCCTCGTATTTCTATGCCCGCCAAATATTCGACCTGAGCGAATATTATCGCTCGGCAACCGATGCGGAAGTTCAAATCTTCAGCGGATTGGACTTACTGAGCATTGCGGACAAAGTTCAGTTTCAGTCAATGGCTGATACTTGGATACGCCGGAAAATTGCAGTAATAAATGACTCAGGCGTTCTCAAGAACAACTCCGCAACCAAAATAAAGAAGTTGGCACAGAGCTGCGGGTTAGAAATCACGGTTGAAAACAAAAGATTGATTATCCCCCCAGACAAGAAGAAGGTTAAAGAGATTCTGGGCTTCCTTGATGATGAAGTGTATAAAGGGGCTTTTTCAGAGGAAACCTACATCACGAATTCAAAGAGAAAGGTACAATGATCTCTGCATACGATTAACATGGGAGCTCAGCGTCACTGGGCTGCAGTGTGGGCGAGCAAGAAGATGTACGTGGAGTATAGATTAACTGAAACCAGATGCCAATCTAGCATTATATGGGATATCTGGTACGGCGAGACACCACAATCGATAGCAGTTGAAGATGGCACCTTAGAGAAGATGTCCATTGGCCGGGAAGCATTGAAAAGCTTAATCACCTCACTGCATGATCAATACTCAACGACTTGTCGGACGGAGATTTTCTCAAATGTTGCTCTATGGCTAAATGCTGAACTAATGCAACACATACTTTGAGCCTAAATGTTAATGGATAGCAGGCCTGAAGCAGATCCTTAGTTCAAGCAACGGGTGGAGGTTTTTGGCATGTGGAGAGCTCTATTAAAGCGTTATGAAGGTGTCAACAATAGGCTCAATGCTCCCGTCGACACAGAGGAAATAGCGGCTGCAGAGAGAGCATTAAGTGTTGCGTTTCCCACAGAGCTAAAAGACCTGCTGTGCGAGCTTAACGGGGATAATTGGCTGCTGTTTTCAGTCTCACAAATAGTTGAGATTAATCTCATGACAAGGGAAGCCCTTGGGCAGTACTACGATAAGTTAGACGAACTGCTGTTCATCGCTGGCAATGGGTGTGGCGACTATTATGCTTATAAGATTTGCGTGGGCGAAGCAGATACAGGGCGGATTGTCTTCTGGGATCATGAGGACAACTCAAGGAGGGTGGTCGCCTCAAGCTTATCTGAGTTAATCACCAGGTATTATTCCGATGAAATCTAGGTGGTGAATACAACTATAAAGATGAGTGGTAGGCAGTGAGAGGGAATGGGTGTCTTTGAAGCGCACTAGCGCCTGTGGCTCTGATAGTTTATGGCGTCGGCGGGGCATGCTGCGATGCAGTCCGCGCATTGGTGGCAAAGCGACGCATCTACTGCTGCAGCTTGGGTTGTCTGGTTAAACGTGACGGCATTGGCAGAACAAACCTCTTCACATATTTTACAGTTGACGCAGCCTGTTGCATCTACTGACACGGTGAATCGTGCGTATTTTCCGGTAAGTCTGAGTAATGCTCCATATGGGCAGACGTGATTGTGGAACGCCCATGGTTTTAGCCGAAGCGTCATTACAAAAGCAAGTGCCAATAGTATCAAGAGGAACGGGAACTCGCGCTGAAGCACTTGTCTGAAAACGATCGTCGAACTAATCATGAGTGCTAATACAAGCCATGGCATACTAGGATGCCGCAGCCATGCAGGCACCATATCACTCTGCCAGTTCATTCGTTTGGCTGCTTTTTCGGAGATGCGCATTAATGTATTCATTGGACATATGTAGCCGCAAAAATACCTGCCAAATAGCGCCGCAGTTAATAATCCGACCACGAAAATTGCCACCCAAACCACCATGTTCCCAGTAACAACCAATAGAGCAAAGACTATTAATAGCATTACTTCAACGCCCGTTCTCACTTGAGTCATTGCGCACCACATCCTTGCATCTTACTGCCACGAGTATATACTAAGAGCGAACCAAGAAAGTGTTGCCGATGTAACACTACAGAGACGACGGAGGATACTTATGCTACATGAGCTCTCTATAGTCAAAGCGCTGCCTACTGCCGTGTTAGACGCTTGTCTACAAGATTGCAGCATAAGGACCGTGCACTATAAAAAAGATGCCGTAATTCACTTTGAAGGCGATCGATGTGACAGCCTTGAGGTTGTCGCCAAGGGTTGCGTAGCTATTGAACGCATCGACGAAGAAGGCAATCTACTAACTATTGCAGAATTTTCTTCAGGAGACATAATCGGTGGCAACTTAATGTTCTCTAAGGATCCCCATTATCCGTTCGCTATCAGGGCAAAGTCCTCCGCAGAGCTTGTACGATTCTCTAAAGAACGTACGTTCGCGCTCTGTAGTCAGTACCCATGTTTTTTAGCACATTACTTGGAATGTATTTCTGGACACACCCTTATATTAGGCGATAGAGTTAAGCACCACGTTAGAAGGACGATTCGCGAAAGCATCACTGCTTATCTCGCTAATGAGGTAAAGAGACAAGGCACCCGCCATATTAAATTGTCGGTTACAAAAAAAGCTCTCGCAGAGCGTATCGGCGTCCACAGGACATCGCTTTCACGAGAGCTACAAAGAATGAAATTAGAAGGCTTGATTGACTTTAATGCCACACATGTTCTCTGTCAGAAGGTCACTTGATAGTGTCTTGACCCGCGGTAGACCTGTTGGCTGCATGTCACTGGCGGACGGCAGACTGTGCGAGAATATGGCCCGAAGAAAGCATGTCTCTCTCCTCCGTCAGACTGTGCGAAAAGCCTTGATCCGGTGTAGGGACGTGCCTATGGCACGTCCGCGGACGTGCGAAACGCACGTCCCTACAATACCTTTGTCGCCCGCTGGTTTCTATCAGCAAGGGTTCGCCATGTTTTTGCACACCCTGCCGTCCCTCAACGACACTTTAAGGAAAAAGGGCGTGATGTGCTTGGACAAGTACAGGCAGGCTGTCCTACTCTGGCAGTCTTATCGTATTGACTCGCCTGCGGCATTAGATAAGTACCTTGCCAGCTTCCGCGTTTTGTTTGCTTTCCACTCGGGGAGAATCGAGAACAAGGAAGTCACCTATCATGATACGAGAGAAATATTCGAGAATGGAAGAATACTCAACTTTACCGGGAACCCCCGTACGGTGCTTGAGCAGCAAAATCAGAAGCTGTGCTATGAAGCGTTAAAGCAGCGAATCGTGTCTAAGGAGTCCATGAGCATAGCACTAATCAAGGACATGCACGCGATGCTCACCGGCGGTACCTACGACGAGCATGCGTTTATCACAAACGAAGAGAGACCGGGGGAGTTTAAGAAACACGATTACGTGACCGGCGTCTTAGAGGTAGGTTCCCCGGCTGAGCATGTCGAGCAGGAAATGGCAGACCTCATCCGGGAGGTCAACGAGTACAAAGGCGATGAGACATTGAAAGCCGCGGCTTACCTGCATGCTAGGTTTGAGTACATCCATCCGTTTGCCGACGGAAACGGGCGAGTCGGCAGGACGCTGATGAACTACTACCTCATGATAAACGACCACCCGCCCCTCATCGTCTATGATGAGGACAAGTACCTGTATTATGAGTGCCTGCAAAAATACGACGAGACCGAGAATCTAGACTCGCTGCATGAGTTTCTTAAGTATCAGACGGAAAAGACCTGGGATAAAGCGCTGGCTCTAGCCGGCGGTGCGATGCCGGAGCACAAGCGCTTGGCGGACTATTTTTAGCAGGAGGTAAGAAATGAACATTCTTGTCACTGGGGGCTTAGGTTATATTGGCTCACACACCTGCGTAGAGCTTGCGAAAAACGGCCATTCAATCATAATCGTCGACAACTTGGCCAACAGCAAAGCCGAGACTCTAGACCGTTTGGCCGAGATTACAGGGGCTCGCATGGCTTTCTACCGCGTGGATGTGACGGACCACAGCGCGACTGCGGAGGTTTTCGCCAGCCACGACATAGAGGGCGTTATGCATTTTGCCGGGCTTAAGGCGGTGGGGGAGTCGGTTGAGAAGCCGCTGGCCTACTACTATAACAATGTCCTTGGCACAATTACGCTGGCAAAGCTCTGCCTGGAGTATGGTGTGAACAAGTTTGTGTTCTCGTCCTCCGCTACGGTCTACGGCGACCAGCCTTCGCCACTTCACGAGGGAATGGAGCTAGGCACTACCACTAACCCCTACGGCGAAACTAAGGCTATAAGCGAACGCATTTTAGCGGACACCGCTAAGGCTAACCCTGACTTCGCGGTTCGCCTGCTTAGATACTTTAACCCGGTGGGCGCGCACGAAAGCGGCCTGATTGGCGAAGACCCAAACGGCATCCCCAACAACCTTATGCCCTACGTGACGCGCGTCGCCAAAGGGCTGTTGCCGGGGCTGCGCGTGTTTGGTGCCGACTATGACACGCCGGACGGCACCGGCGTGCGCGACTACATTCATGTCGTGGACTTAGCTGAAGGGCACGTAGCCGCCCTAGAGAAGCTTGCACCAGGGACGAGTGTAGTTAACCTCGGCACCGGGCGGGGCACTTCCGTGCTAGAGCTTGTGCGCACCTTCGAAGCCGAAAACGGCGTCGCCGTCCCCTACGAAATAGTGGGGCGCCGCGCCGGAGACGTGGCTGTATGCTTTGCCGATGCTTCGCGCGCCGCGCGCGAGCTAGGCTGGAAAGCCAAGCGCGGCCTGCGCGAGATGGTCAGGGATGCCTGGAGGTTTGAGACACGGGGGAGTGGCGCCGAGGGACGGAGGAGCGCGACATAGTCGCGGCGCATCGCAGATATGAAATATACTGAAATAAACGCTAGAACTATCGACAAATGGGTAGACGCAGGCTGGGAGTGGGGGGTGCCCATCTCCCCGCAGCAGTTCGCTGACGCTAAGCGCGGAGAGTGGCATATGTTGCTAACTCCTACTAAGCCCGTGCCAAAGGAGTGGTATCCGGAACTGCGCGACAAGAAGGTGCTTGGGCTAGCTTCCGGCGGTGGACAGCAGATGCCCATCTTTGCCGCGCTTGGGGCGGAGTGCACACTACTCGACTATTCGCAAAGACAGATAGATAACGACTTAGCGGTTGCCACTCGCGAAGGCTATGCCATTACTGCGGTGCGCGCCGACATGACACAGCCTCTGCCCTTTGACGACGAGGCTTTCGACCTCGTGTTTCACCCCGTGTCTAACTGCTATATTGAAGACGTGCAGCATGTTTGGCGGGAGTGCTTTCGCATACTTAAGCCCGGCGGCAAGCTGTTCGCGGGTTTGCCTAACGGTATGAACTACCTGTTTGACGACGAGGGGCGCGAATTAAAGTATCGCCTGCCGTTTAACCCCTTGCGGGATCCGGAGCTTCTCGCCGTGCTCGAGCGAGCCGACGCAGGCATTCAGTTTTCGCACACGCTAGAGGAGCAGATTCGCGGTCAGCTCAAGGCGGGGTTTAAGCTGCTTGACCTCTACGAAGATACAAATGGGTCAGGTCTGCTCCACGAATACGGCGTACCAACGTTTTGGGCGACGCTAGCTGAGAAGTAGGCACTCACCCCACGTGGCGCAGCGCGTCTATCGGGTTAAGCTTGCTAGCCTTCTGTGCTGGGGCAATACCGAAGACCAATCCTACCGCTACGGAAAACCCAAAGGCTAAGGCGACAGGTTCCAGCGATAGCACAAAGGGGAAGCCGATTAACCGAGCCCCAACGTAGGCCAGCGCTCCTCCCAACAGGATGCCTACGGCTCCACCGAGCAAGCAGATGATCACGGCTTCCGTCAAGAACTGCAGCATGATGTGACCGGGTTCTGCGCCGAGTGCCTTGCGCAAGCCTATTTCGCTGGTGCGTTCGGTGACGGAGACCAGCATCATGTTCATAATCCCAATGCCGCCCACTAGCAGTGAAATCGCGGCAATGCCTGCGAGTAGCAGGGTCAAGGTATTGGTTACAGTCTCCATCATGTCGAGCATATCCTGCTGGTTAAATATGCTGTAGACATTGTCGCGCCCGTCAAAGATGAAGGTGAGACTTCGTTCAAGCGATGCCTTTAAGCTTTCCAGCGACGTCCCTTCCGCAAAGAAAACCTCTACCGAAGATACCCTAGTACCCCCCAGTACGCGCTCCGCAACGTTGTAAGGGACGATGACGCTATTGTCTAGCGCCGCGAATGAAAAGCCCCCGCTCTCCTGCAGCACACCGACGACAGTAAACTTCCTGCTGTTAATGACAATCTCTTGTCCCAAAGGCGAAAAGTTAGCGAACAGGTCTCTGGCCAGCGTGCCGCCAAGCACTGCGACGTGGGTCCTCTCCTTGACATCAAGCCGATGGATGCCACGCCCTGCGCGTAGCTGATCCTGCTCGGCTGCAAAGAAGCCGGCGCTGCGCCCCGCCACGCTAACGTTCTCGATGGTGATATCGCCATAGGTAACGTGACCGCGGGCAGATGTAGACGGCGATACCGCAGTTACTCCGGGCAGCTCCTCTAAGGTGCGTAGATCCTGCTCGGACAGACCGCTCTTTATGGGTGTACCGGTGACGTTGACCGTCAGTCTGTTGCCGCCTAAGCCAGCCAGTTCTGCCTGTATGCTGCCGGTAGCCCCGTCAGCAATTAGCATGAGGGCGATAATCGACCCTACCCCGATGACGATGCCAAGGATCGTGAGGAACGAGCGCAGTTTGTTTTGGACAACGCTGTCAATTGCTAAGGCCACAATTTCTTTAAGCATCTCGTTCGCTCCCTTGCAGAGTGATGCGACCGTCAAGGATATTGATGATACGCCTCGCGTGCTTCGCCACTTCTTTGTCGTGTGTAATCATGATGATCGTGCGTCCAACACGATTGAACTGATGAAACAGCTCCATAATTTGCTGGCCTGTCTTTTGGTCGAGCGCACCCGTAGGTTCATCGGCTAGGATAATGGCAGGCTCCGTGACCATAGCCCTAGCTATTGCCACTCGCTGCTGCTGCCCTCCTGAGAGCTGATTAGGGTAACTTGCTGCCTTGTGGCTAAGCCCGACTTGCTCAAGCACTTGCTCTACGCGCCGCCTTCGGTCAGCTTGGCTTAGCCCGCCGTAGATGAGAGGTGTTTCTACATTGCCAAAAGCGGAAAGACGAGGCAGTAGTTGAAAGTTCTGAAATACGAAGCCGATTTTTCTGTTGCGAATGCGTGCCAGCGCAGAGGCATCAAGCTCGCTCACCACAGTACCGTCTAGCGTATACTGGCCTCGGCTAGGTTCATCGAGACATCCAATGATATTCATGAGTGTGGTCTTACCTGAGCCGGAAGGCCCAAGCACAGCAACCATCTCGCCGGACGCGATGCTTAGAGTTACATCGCGCAGCACCTCGTGTTCTTCATCGCCTACGTAATAGCTCTTGTCGATACCCTTTAGCGACAGCAGTTCGCCCATTTAGCGTTGCCCTCCCATCCCCGGGCCAAAGTTCTGCTGCTCCCTGATCGGCCGAACGTAAGCAACGGTCTGGCCGAGCGTAAGCCCGCTCTTTACCTCGACGAGTTCGCCGTCGCTCATCCCAATAGTGATGCGTACCCGTTCGTATGTCCGCTGATCCCCGGTCACTAGCACATAAGGGGAGTCACCCTCGTACTGAACAGCCTCTAGCGGGACGACGAGTACATTGTCCACCCGCGCAACTTCAACCCTGATTTCTGCTGACATGCCAATCAGAATATTTCTGGCATGGGGCACAGATACCTTAACAGCAAAAGTAGTTATGCCGCCGGAGAGGACTCCTTGACGGGCAATGCTGGTGATTGTGCCGACAATGTCTTCGTCGGTAAAGGCAATGATGTCGATTTGGGCGCTTTGTCCGACGTGTAGTTTAGCGACATCTAGCTCATCTACTTGGGCAGATATCTCGAGGTTTTGGTAGTCGGTGACTTCAATAAGGCGTGCACCGGGGCTGACCCATTCGTTTACGTCGACGAACAGGGCGCTCACTTCGCCGTCAAAAGGCGCCTTGACCTCCACGCCGGCGGCAGTGCGCATCAGTACCTCGCCACTCCTTACTATGTCTCCGATACTCACCAAGACTCTAACGACCTGCGTCCCACCGGCAGCAAGCAAAGTCTCTCTATGCAGCGGGACCACCCGCCCTGCTCCGGAGACCGTTCTTACGATGCTGTCATGCGTTACCTCGAAATGCTCGTAACTTATCTGCTCGCCCCCGGAGGCAAGGGCGAAAGATATCCCCAGAACCAAAAGAAGACCTGCGACCACTAAGTACCATACTGCCCGACGCGATTTGCCTGTTTTTCTGCCGTTCATACTTGGGCTCCCTCACTTTCATGATGTGATGGCAGTATCATATCTTACGCATGTGAACCTAGTATGAACAGACAGGACGACCTAGTTGAACGGTTTCACTTGACACATGCAGCCGTTTTTACTAACATCTAATTAGATAAGACTCAAAAGAGGGGATGCTATATGCTCGATTCTTCTCGTATAGAATCACTAGTTGCTTTCTACGGCACGCTAGCCGATGCGACGCGTCTTAAACTCATAGGTCTACTCGCTCTAAAGCCCATGTGTGGGGCGGATTTGGCGCGAGAGTTAGGAGTGAGCGCGCCGACGGTGAGCCACCACATCGGTAAACTCAAAGCACTAGACCTCGTTAAGTCAGTACGGGAGGACACGGCTGTGTACTACTCCCTGCAGACGGAACGGCTCCACAGCCTTAGCAAGGATATCTTTGGGGGAGAGGGGCTAGAGCCGCCGTACCCCAAGGTGAAAGATGAGCGACAGAAGGTGCTTGCCACCTTCTTTGCAGAGGGTCGCCTGAAGGACATTCCGGTGCAGCTGAAAAAACGTCGCTACGTCTACGAAGAGATGCTAAAAGCATTTGACCCTGCCCGCACCTTTAGTGAGCAAGAGATCAACGAAATCATCAAGCGATACCACCCCGACTACTGCACGATTAGACGCGAGTTCATTATCTACGGCTACATGAGCCGGGACAAGGGAGTTTATCAGGTGAATCCGCCAGAGAAGTGGCTGGGGATGCAGTAGAAGATAGGGGAGGTGTCCAATTTTGCTTGCCATTCAAACCGAAGGTCTGTCAAAGAACTATGGCTCGATTCAAGCACTTAAAAGGCTTACTCTAAGTGTCCCCGCAGGACGCGTATTCGGCTTCCTTGGGGCTAACGGCGCAGGCAAAACAACAACGGTACGACTGCTGCTTGGGCTAATAAAGCCTACCCATGGTACAGGCGCAGTATTAGGCCTGCCTGTCGCGCACAAGGGGGAAGAAATCCGTCGGCAAGTTGGGTACTTACCCGGAGAGTTTGCGTTTTACGGCGGCGTCACCGGCCAAGAAGTGCTCGATATGCTGGGCAGCTTTTATGCCGCCACACCTTGGCGGCAAGAAGCCTGTGACGCTGTAGAGCTTAGCCAAGCGGAGCTTAAGCGCAAGACGCGGGAGTATTCCACCGGCATGAAGCAAAAATTAGGGATAATTCAAGCAGTACAACATGCCCCGCGCCTGCTCATACTCGATGAACCAACGCGAGGCTTAGACCCTCTCATTCAGCGCAACTTCTTCACCCTGATGGAAACGCTCAACAAGCGTGGCACCACCATATTTATGTCAACCCATGTATTGAGCGAGGTAGAGAGGCTGTGCCACGAGGTGGGAATTATCCGCGGGGGAGACCTCCTAGTTGTAGATAGCGTCACGAACTTGCGCCGCCAACGCTACCACCGACTAGAAGTCACGTTTAGTGAGGCAGTCCTGCCGCCGGCAATCCCTGACGTAAACTGGCAGGCCGCTTTACATGTAGACAACACCTATGTCTGTGAAACTAAAGGGGAGCTACGGCCCGTCTTGGAGTTTTTGGCTACACAACCCGTCACGTCAATGGTCTGCGAGCGAACGCGGCTAGATGATATCTTCCTGCAGTATTACGCTAAAGAAGGGAGGGAGCCCAATGTATAAGGGCTATGTAGCGCTTAAGTTTCGCCAACACAGAACCACGGCAAGCTTAGTGACCTTGGGCATTATCTTCTTTGGCGCGGTAATGCTCCTTGCCTACAGCTCCTTTGACATGGCGGAAATGATTCAGGGCGCGCAGACGGGGCAAGACATAATCAAAGTAATGGCGGGCGCGCGTGGCGCACTCACGTTTGACATCGCAGCCTTTCTTGGCATGGTGTGGCGGCATCCGTTGGTATTGGTGCTAGTGATAGGCTTCGCCATTTCTTTAGGCAGTGACTTTGCCGCGAGCGAAATCGGGGAAAAGACGGCTGACCTCGTTTTTGCCAGGCCTAGCACGCGGCCAAAGCTCCTCTACAATCACTTGTTTGTTTCGTCCGGCTTGCTACTGGCGATGATTGCGGCGTTTTCACTTGTCGTCTACACCGGAGCAAGCACCCTTGGTCTCGAGCCTCCCGCGCCACGCCTGTTCTTGCAAGCAAGTGTGCAGTACTTCGTGTTCGTGCTTGCCGTGCTGATCATTGCTTACTTGGCGGGGGCGCTTGCCTCGCACGGAAAGACGGTGCTTGGCGTGGTCGGCGGGGCGTTTTCCGTAATGTACGCTGTCGAGCTTGTAGGCGGTCTGTGGACGACTGCCGAGCCCCTCTTGCCGTTTTCGCTGTTTACCTATCTTACGCCGGCACGGGCGCTGCTTGGCGAGGCAGCTGCATGGAGCGACACGCTTGTCATGCTAGCGGTAGCCGCGGTTGCCTTGGCCGCAACTCATTTTCTCATGTGGCGTCGCGACCTCTAGCCCTCTTGGCTACCTCGTCAGCTTGACGTAGTTCTTGTAGCGGGCGTGTTCAATTGCGCCCTCCTCCACCAGCCGCTTCACCTCGCAGCCTGGCTCATGGGTGTGGCTGCAGTTGCGGAACTTACAGCGAGACTGTGCTTCTTCAATGTCCGGGAAAGATGCCGCGACGTCTTCCCGGGCGTTGCCGTCTTCATGATGCCAAAGTGCGAACTCGCGCATGCCCGGGGTGTCGACGACCATGCCGCCCATGTCTAGCGTCAGCAGTTCGGCGGTTGTTGTTGTGTGCTGTCCCTTCCAGAAGTTCTCGCGCAGCGCGTTAGTCTTTAACCCGAGATCCGGCTGAACAGCGTTAATTAGGCTCGATTTGCCTACACCGCTTGAGCCAACTAGTGCGGACACGCTTTCCTTAAGCACGGCGCACAGCTCCGGCAGACCTTGCCCGGTCTTGGCGCTGGTGTAGATTACGCTATAACCTATGCGCTCGTAAAGCGCCATTTCCGCTCGCACGTACCCCTCGTCTACGAGGTCTATCTTGTTAATGCAGATAATCGGGCGGACGTTCCCCATGCTGCAAGCCGCGATATAACGGTCGAGCCTGTTCTTGTTAAAATCCGGCGCGTGTGCGGCCATGACGATAATGCCGTAATCCACGTTTACCGCAATGATTTGCTCCCTTGGGGTTCGTCCGGGAGAGCGGCGCGATAGTTTGCTGTGCCGCTCTTCAATGCGCTCGATGATGGCCTGCGTAGGGGAGGTGGGCGTTATCCAGACGTCGTCGCCGACGGCAATAAGATTTGTTGTCGTAGCCTTGCCTTTTTTAAGCTTACCGCGCACAACGGCAACATAGTGCATACTGCGGTTTGAGAGAGCCACCATTCCGGTCCGATGTGAGCCACTGTCACGGTGAAAATGAGCCGCCTTCACGGTTAAAGTGAGCCAGGTTGATGTTGGAATGCCCATTGATGAGGAATCTTAGACGTGCTAACATCAAGATGCTTTTACTCCCGCGCAGGATAGGGCAACGCTGAGGAGCGACCCGAGCGGCGCGTGAGGTTTGGCAGAGGGATGATGCAGGCATGCGTCATCCTTTTCATCCCTCTGGAAAACCAAAGCGTTATTATGTAAAGCTTGAGATAATAACGCTTATCAAAAGCCCTACATTATGCAAAGTGAAGTGCAAGGGACTCGGCGCACAGGGGAATGTTATGATTCAAGTTTAGATAATGTCAATCACTGAAGTGTCTTCAGGAAATCAAGCATCGTAGATTTCTCCTGGGCGTCATAGTATTCTGCTCCACC
>JAGXRZ010000014.1 GCA_018335585.1 Selenomonadales bacterium | reverse complement strand
ATCCCGTTTGTGTAGCCGTAGATGTACAGACGAATCAAATCACCAGGATGAAAAGGCGGTCGCCCAGTTTTAGCGAGAGTGGCCTTCTGAAAACCAAGCGTATTAAGGTCAAGTGTATCAACGAAAACGTCAATTACCCTAACGGGATTGTCCTTTCCCACGTAATCGTCAAGACACTGCGCCATTTCTAGCTGAAATCTGCAATCGCCGGTAATGTAAGGCATAACACACCGCCATTTTCATACTTCTAGCGATAATTATACCATAATCACTACGTTATGTCACGGGTTTTCGCACGGTCTGCCGTCCCTCTGCGACACTTCCCAAGCCGCAAGAGTGGCCTGCCACTCGCGCGTTGTTAGCTCTTGTTCGCCGTAGCGCGCGCCCTCGAAGGCGCGTGTTATGGTAGTGACCGCGTCGACAGGCAAGATTAGCTGTAGAGTCTCCAAGTATTCGGTGGAGGTTTCCTCAGGGCGGCGCGGGCGCAGCCTAGACGCCCCCCACTGCTCGAGGTAAGCAAAGGCTTCCCAAATATTCTTTGGCGGGCGGGTAAGCAGGCGCGGCCTTGTCCGCTTGCGGTCCCGGCGGAGTCTAGGCAAGTGAAACTCTACTTCCAAGGCCTCGCGTTCATCCGTAAGCAGGGAGCCAACCGAACTCCGCCGTTTTAGGGCTGTATACAATACCCATAAGAGAAAAATGAAAAATAGCCCCACCAGTATTTGCAGATAGATGGGGTTCACCTCTTCTAGCAAGCGCGCTCGCTCAAGTAAGGCTTCTTCTGCCGCTTCGCCTTCTTCGGGCGGCGTCCGCTCATTCGGCGGGAAAAGGCGCTGGAGAAAGAGCGCGAAAGTGACTAAGAGCTGTGCGATATAGCCTGCCGGAAACAAAAGCCAAGCGAACAAGTCTCGTCCCGCGATAGCTAGGGTGGCTAGGAGAGGGCGTATACTAAACACACCCTGCCCAGCAGCCAGCGCTGCCGCGAAGAAAACTCCTGCCGCAAAGAGCATCCACACGCCTCGCCGATGAGTCGAGCTATGCCTAGAGGTTGCTTCCACATGTATCTCCCAAGCGAAGCCAAGCGACAGAACTGCAGCTATGGCAAAACCAAATAGCGCCTCCACCACCGGAAGCGGCCCGACAAATACTGAGGCAAGCAGGCCAAAGCCCATAAAAATGGCCACTAGCGTAAGCCATCTCCGCACTTCTGGGTAGTCCCAAGCCGTGTCTACGAGCGAAGGCGCTACCATACAGACGGCGTACATGGCGAAGGAGAAGACTGTGAAGCCGGGAGGAGCGGTGCCGAGTCTGCCAGTGGCGAAGACAGATAGTAGGGCGAAGGACTGCAAGAGCAGGATGCGTTGCCAGCGGTTCATACTCGCGGTCAAGACAGTCAATGCCAGGGCGACTGCGCCCGCAACAATAATCGGCCAGAGCGGCTGCACCGGAATGGGCGGGATGTGCAAGATTTGGCTAAGGATGGCGGCCCAGGTGTGCACTACAATCGCGAGAGCAGCAACCGCGAGCACTTGCGTCAAAATCAGCCGTGTCCTAGCGTACATCTACGTTCCCTCCCTTGGCACCGCGAGCATATAGGCGTCGTCAAACAAAGGCGTCGGCACGTTCCCCGTGTATACAATGCGTAACGGGGAGCGGCGAATCTCTGCCTGCTCTATTGCGGTCATAATCTCTTCCGTCAAGATTGGGGTGACGAGAACTAAGGTCGTGCCAAAACGGCGCATCTCCAGCGCGGCGGCAATAAAGGTGCTCGGCTTCCAAAGAGCATGGCTGTTAGCGCGCGCTAGCGTCACCAAAAAGTCCTGCAAGTGGCCTTGACCGGCACCAACCGCAAGGTCGGTAATGTAGTCGTTAGCAACCACGCCGACGCTGCAGTGTGCCTCCATTAAGGCTACACCGAGGCTCGCTGTGACTTCAATCGCCCACTCCGTCTCTGCTTCGTCAAGCATGCGCCATACTTGGTCACTGGTCGCGAGGTTAAGCAGAAACAGCACACTGAGATGGGCGGAGGGCTCATGTACATGTACCATATGCCGGGCAGCCTTGGCGGTCGCTTTCCAGTTGATGCGGTTAAGTGGGTCGCCGGGGATGTATTCGCGCACACCCCTAATCCGTAGCGGGTCCTCATGTAAGAAGCTCCGCAGTGTGCTAGCGCCAAGTAAAGCTAAGGGACGAGACGGCAAGTCGCCAAGCGCGTGCACGCGCGGGTAGACTACTACGCGGGCTTCCGGCACATACTGCCTCTGTGCTTCGCCAAAGCCGAAGGGCCCCGCTAAGTGGACTCTGCTTGGGCCAATAGAAAAATCACCGCGGTGCTTGCAGTTGACAGGGTAGTGACGCCGCACACGTTGCCACATACTCAGGCTAAAGGCATGGTGTAGGGAGCGTTTTCTTTGCTCTACAATAAGCGTGCCCCCCAAAATGTCGACTCCATCAGCAAGTTCGTCGGTCACTTGCAGCAAGGATATCGGGAGAAAGCTGCGATTCTCAATCTCAACCGTTAAGCGAAGCTCATCGCCCGGCCAAGCATAGGGCTTGGAGAAAGAAGTTCTATAGGTGAGAGCCTCGGGTTGTGACTGTATGTAATAGCGCGGCAGATATGTGAGCAGCATACAACCAACAGCAAAGATGACAATGGCTGGCGAGCGTAACACAAGTCCTGCGATTAAGATTACTGCGTAGACGAAAACAAGCGCAGTGTGCTTAGCCTGCATTGGGTTTTCGTCCACAATCCTGCGGAGTGTTTCGTTCCGCGGGATTCTGTCATGTAGTCGGACCCTTCTCATTGATCGGTGTCAGGCAAAACAGGAACAGGGATTTGACCAAGAACTGAGTCGAGCACGCTCTCCTGGCTCTGGCCGCGCAGCCGGAATTGGTTTTTTAAGATAAGTCTGTGGCTTAACACCGGTTTCACGAGTTCCTTAACGTCATCTGGCATCACAAAAGCACGCCCGAGCAACGCGGCGCGGGCGCGAGCCGCGCGCATTAAAGCTATTGTGGCACGCGGGCTGGCCCCAAGTCGCAGCGCTTCATGCTCGCGCGTAGCGCGTACTATTGCCACGATGTATGCCGATACCGCTTCACCGAGCAAAACTGCTTGCGCTGCCGTACGCATAGCCACTACGTCAACGGCGCCCGCAACGGGCTGCAGGGCATGCAAAGGATTGGTCGCCGCAAAGCGCGTTAACAAGTGCGCTTCTTCCTGTGGAGAAGGATAGCCTAACGACAGGCGCAGCAAGAAGCGGTCTAGCTGTGCCTCAGGCAAAGGGAATGTGCCTTCCTGTTCAATCGGGTTTTGCGTAGCCAGGACGATAAAGGGGTCGGCAAGTGGACGCGTTTCGCCGTCGGTTGTCACTTGCCGTTCCTCCATGCATTCGAGCAAGGCAGCTTGCGTGCGCGGGGTAGCCCTGTTGATTTCGTCCGCCAAGAGCACGTTAGTAAACGCAGGGCCTTTGCGAAACTCAAACTGCGCTGTGGCCTCGTTAAACACACTTACGCCGGTCACGTCAGAGGGCAACAAGTCAGGGGTGAACTGCACGCGCCTAAACTCAAGCTGCAGGGAGCGACTCACGGTTTTGGCGAGCATGGTCTTGCCTGTGCCAGGCACGTCCTCAAGCAGTATGTGTCCTTCGCAGGCTAGAGCGACGAGGATAAGGTCGATAACGCCTTCTTTGCCGATAATGACCTTGCCCACGTTTTCGCGCAGGCGCGCGGCAATTGCCGCCGCACCCACTACAAGCTACCTCGGATAATGTTTTCGAGCGCAGCCATGTCAAAAGTAGGCTCGAAGCGTCCCACTATCTTTCCGTCACGGTCGACTAAGAATTTCGTGAAGTTCCACTTGATTTCAGGCGTTAGGTGATAGTTCGGGTCCGCCGCACGCAACTTGGCGTCTAGGCGCGGACCGATGGGGTGTGACATGTCGAAGCCGGCAAACTGCGTCTGTGCGGTCAGATACGCAAAGAGCGGGTGAGCATCGGGCCCTGCGACGTCGACCTTGGCGAATGGCAGGAAAGTAACTCCAAAGCGTCCCGTGCAGAAGGCGTGAATTTCCTCGACTGTACCCGGAGCTTGCTTAAACTGGTTACTCGGGAAGTCGAGTACCACTAGGCCACGGTCCTGGTATTGCCTGTGTAGCCGTTCGAGTTCGCCATAGTGCGGCGTGAAACCACACTCTGTGGCTGTGTTGACAACAAGTAAAACTTTCCCACGGTATTGTGCCAGTGCAATCTCGTTGCCGTGCATGTCGTGGACTCTTATCTCGTATATGCTCATAGTGGCAACTCCTCTCATCTACAGGCGCGTCCTCCTGCCTTCTAGGTAGAAGGGGAGGGGCGAGGGTGTAATCTCGGCAATGCGGCTCTCCGCTTCCGGCGCAAGATCGCGTTTTAGCCATGTGAAAATCGAAAAGTCATCAGCAAAGTGCATGGGAAAGACGATGCGCGCGTTCACACGCGACATGAAATAGGTGAGGCCTAATGAGTACGCCTGCTCAAGCCGCGGGTCGACCGGCACAAAGGCGATGTCGATTTCACTTGGAAGCAAATCGATTTCTCGGCGATACCTATCGGACATCGCGAGGTTATCCTCATCCGGTTCGCCTTCCCAGTGCCACCAGTTAAGGTCGCCGGCGTGGTAGATGCGGTAGCCGTCAGTCTCTACGAGATAGGCAACGCCTTGGTCCGTAGAAGCATAAGTGGCGGCGCTGAGGTGGCCGACACGATAGCCCGCATGCGCTCGCACTACGGTTGTAACGTCCATTGCGTCCTCGGGCACTAGGACGTCGTCAGATACCAGGTAGCTAATGCTATCGCACTTGTCTCGCCACTCCCATATAGCTCCGGTGTAGTGGTCGTGGTGGGAGTGCGAAACAAACACAACCACATTTCGGCCCTCCGCTCCTGCCAAGATCTGTTCGGCAGTCGTGCTGCAACCAGAAGGGCAGTCGCGATAGTAGTCAAAGAACAAGAGGTAATTCTTGGTCGCTACGGCAAAACCGCTGTGGTAAAGGTAATACACCAGCAGTTGTTCGGTGGTTTGCTGCATACAGGAACCCCCTTCGCTTGTTGGCACAGGACAAGCTACGGCGACGCTACCGTTTGCTCGGCAGAATCTCTAGCCAATAACCATCGGGGTCCTCAATGAAATATAGGCCCATGGCCGTGTTCTCGTAACAAATGCAGCCAAGCCGCGCGTGGAGTTCGTGCGCGGCAGGGTAGTCGTCAACTTCAAAGGCAATATGTGACTCGTTATCACCAAGGTTGTATGGGGTCTCTCGTTCACGTAGCCACGTCAGTTCGATGCGAAAATTACTGGTTTCGTCGCCAAGAAATACAAGCACGAAGCTGCCGTCGCTTGCTTCTTTTCGCCTGACCTCAACTAGACCGAGCGCTTCTTTATAGAACTTTAGGCTCTTCTCTAAGTCCAAGACATTGATGTTGCAGTGTGCAATCGAAAACTTCACTGTTCGCTTCCCCCTTCCTTTACTGCGATTATATCGCAGATGCTAAGTACTGGCAAAGGGGAAGATGCGCACAGAAAAGATACTTCGTCTATAGCAGCCCTGTTACTAGTATGTACGTACCATACGAGATGGCTGCCCCCACCAGAACATCGGTAGGGTAATGCACCCCTAACGTAATGCGCGACATGCCCACCAGAAACGCTAACGGATAGAGCAAAGGCCGCAGGAACGGATAGAATAACCCAAACATCAAAGTCCAAGCTACCGCGCACGCCGTATGCCCAGAGGGAAACGAGTATTGGCAGGCCGGGGGGTTTGGTGCGATGGACCACTCGTGCACAAGGTAGGGACGCGTGCGGTTTACCAACCGCTTGATGGATTGTACTACGGCTTGCGATATGCCAATCACCAGCGTGGTCTGTACACCTACTGCGGAGTCGCCGCTCCATCCCAGAAACAGGGCCAGCACGCCTGCGGCAACCGCCGTATAGGTTTCGCCAAACATCGTTATGCCGCGCATAAACGTGAGCACTCCCCGCCAATGGAGCCTCCGGTTCATGAAGTGATAGAGCGCGATATCTGTCTGTAACACAGAGGACTTAATGCGCACCTCGAGCGCCTCCTTATTCTGTCTCACCTTGCTTGAACTATATCGCTCTAGTGTGAAAGCGGTGTATACACTTTGCTAACAGCACGTAAAACTTTGGCGCGTAATTTTTACACTGCATTTACACTTGTCAAACTATGCAGTCATAGCTTATCGTGTAAGCTGTGAACAGTAAAGCGAGAGAAGGTGTGCCATTGCTTAAAGGGTTTTCGCTCGAGGAACGCAGCTGGATGATGTACGACTGGGCTAATTCTGTTTATTCTTCTGTGGTAACTGCCGCCGTACTGCCGATATACTTCACTTCGCTGACAGCCGCTGCTGGGATTAGCGGCGCTATGTCTAGTGTTTACTGGGGGTATGCTGTGGCGGCGGCTTCACTGATTGTGGCTCTCTTCGCGCCGCTCTTAGGTGCCCTTGGCGACTATAAAGGCATGAAGATGCGCCTGCTGAGGGTCTTTTTGGCGATAGGTGTGGTCTCAACCGCGGCGCTAGCCTTGTTTACGGGCTGGCAAGTGATCTTGGGCATATCGATAATCACTGCCGTTGGGTTCGCCGGAGCGACCATATTTTATGACGCATCACTTGTCGACGTTACGACGCCCGAGCGTATGGACAAGGTGTCGAGCTATGGGTTTGCGATGGGCTACATCGGCGGCAGCACCATCCCCTTTATTGGGAGCATAGCGCTGATTATGTTTGGTGAGCAGATTGGCATACCGCGCGTAGTAGCTACGCGGCTGTCCTTTGTCATAACGGCGGTGTGGTGGGCCTTTTTCTCCATCCCGATGCTGACGCATGTCAAGCAAAAGCACTACCTAGAACATGAAGAAGGCCTTTTGGCGGCAAGTTTCCGACGCGTCAGCACCACTTTGCGCAACGTGCAGGAGTATAGGCGCGTGTTCTTATTCCTAGTCAGCTACTTCTTCTATATTGACGGCGTAGGTACGATTATTCGCATGGCTACAATCTATGGGGCCAGCGTAGGCATCGGCACGACCACTATGATGGCTGCACTCGTAGTCATTCAAATCGTGGCCTTCCCCTGCGCTATTATTTTCGGGCGATTAGCCGAGAAGTATGGCAGCGCTATAATGCTTTTTATCGGCATGGGCATCTATATCGTCATTAGCGTACTAGGTTTTCGCATGACCACTGCGGCCGAGTTTTGGGGCATAGCGTTGTTGGTGGCTACCGCGCAAGGTGGCATACAGGCTATTTCGCGCTCGCACTTCGGCAAAATGATACCTAAGCACAAGTTTAACGAGTTCTTCGGCATGTACGATATTTTCTCGCGCTTTGCTGCCATCCTTGGGCCCGTGATGTTTGCCGCACTGACCCAGGCTACCGGGAACCCGCGTTTTGGTGTGCTAAGTGTTATCGGGCAGTTTACGATTGGCGCGCTCTTCTTATGGCTGTCTGAGCGCGCTGCTAAAGCTACGCTTCCCACAGGGGCCGTGCAGGCATGACACGCCGCTTAGTCGTTGTTTCGGTCGACGCGTTATCGATAGATAACTGGAGTCAAGTCGAGTCCCTGCCCACATTTCGGTCGCTTATAGAAAATGGTGCTTCTAGTCGCGAGCTTTACAGCGTCTTCCCGACGTTGACCTATGCCGTGCACGCCACCATCGTCACCGGCATGTACCCAAAAAACCACGGTATTCTACACAATCACCCCCTGCAACCCTTTGTGCCCGAGAAAGAGAAACAGTGGTACTGGTATCGCCGGGAGTTGCGGGCCCAGCCCATCTATGATGTGGCGCGCATCCATGGGCTCACTACGGCAGCCTTTCTGTGGCCGACTACCGGCAAGGCGAATATCGACTATAACCTGCCGGAAATTGTCGCGCTTAAGGGGGAGAACCAAGCGCTTAAAGTGCTGCGCAATGGCAGTTTCTTATACTGCCTAGAACTTGAGTTGCGCTACCGCCACGTCAGAAAGGGGATCGGCCAGCCCTATCTCGACGATTTTACCACCGCCTGCGCCGTGCACACGCTTAAGGCGCGCCGACCGCACCTGACGCTGATTCACCTTATCGACCTTGACGACAGGAAGCACTACTTTGGCACCAAGAGCCAGGAGGCGCAGGCCGCGCTAGAGCGCATGGATAGGCGGTTAGCCGAGATTATCGCCGCAACCAAAGAAGCTGGCACGTACGCCGATACTACATTCCTGGTTTTAGGTGACCACGGACAACTTGACGTTGACACGCGCGTGCGGCCGAACCTCCTGCTTAGCGCTGCAGGGTTACAGATGGGAGAGGGTACCGGCACCAATTGGCGTGCGTACCTGCAATGTAATGGCGGCAGCGCCTACTTGTACGTGCGGGATGGCGATGCCGAGGCCCGCGACCAAGCAATAAGCGCTTTGGAAGTAGCCTGTGCGGCTGGGGCGTGGGGAATAGAGCGGGTGTACACGGGGGATAGCCTTGCGGCGCTCTGTGTCGGAGGTGGCATCGCCGCCGTCATCGAGGCGAAGAGAGGCGTTACCTTTGAAGAAGCCTTTGCCGAGCCGAGTGTCGCGTCCATTGCGCCCGCACAAGGCAAGTACGCCAATCACGGGTATTCTTTAAGTAAACCCAATTATACTTGCGTGTTTGTGGCCGCAGGCAAAGGTGTAGCACGCCGCGGCGACATAGGGGAGATGCGTATGGTGGATATCGCGCCGACGATGGCCAAAATCCTGCGTCTGCCGTTCCCGAGTTGCGACGGCCAGGCTATGGCCGGGTTTGGCGACAATGAGTAAGGCGGTGCGGACGGTCGCCGGTGCCTCGCTGGCAATCTTTTTCCATGGGTCGCTGGTCTTTGGCATGCCGGGCTTAATGTCCCCGGTGTGGGGCAGGGAATTAGGCATTAGTGCCGGCGCACTGAGCCTCGTAATGTTCTTCCTCCTCGCTGCGCTAGGGATCTTTATGTTTTTTGTCGGCAAGTGGACGGTGCGCTACGGCGCCAAGAAGCTCATAATCGTCGGCACATTCCTGGCCGCGGGCGCCGCTGCCATGACGGCGCTAGTCAGCAACGTGTGGATGATTTACCTCTGGGCGTTTCTAATTGGTGCGGCCAGCTGTTTTGTCTATTCGCCGGGGATTAACGTGGCACAGCAGTGGTTCCCGCACATTAAGGGAACTGTGTCCGGCATTGTGAACCTTACGTTTGGCATTGCCGCGGCCATAATGGTTCCCATGTACCGTTTGTGGTTTGAGACTTTCGGACAGGAGATCCTAGCATTGATTGTCGCCGCTCTTACACTCTGCCTGGGCCTGCTTGGTGCGCAGCTTATCGTGTTGCCTGAATCAGGAGTCGCACCTCAGGCAAGCACGACGACAGGGGAGCGCAAAACGCAAGGCGTTAAGCGTGCGCTTACTCCCGCCGAGGCGCTTCGCACGCCGAGCTTCTGGCTACTCTGGGTAGTGTGGGCGCTAATGGGAGCGGCAGGCATCACCATGGTGACTCAATCCGTAAGGTTCGGCCTTCACCTTGGGTTTGGCTTGGCCGCGGCCTCGGGCATTTTGGCGAGCTTTAACTTAACAAACGGGCTCAGTCGCTTAGCCTCCGGCGTGTTGTCAGACAGACTGGGGCGAAAACGAACTCTGGCTTTGAGCTTTGTGGTCGCCGGTGCCGCCTACTTCATCTTGCCGCACGTAAGTTCGCTTGGCGTGATTATGCTCCTTGCGGCAGCTGTAGGCTTTGGCTACGGCACACTTTTTGCTTGCTCCGCGCCGCTTATCGCCGAGTGCTTCGGACTTAAGCACTTTGGCATCATCTTTGGCCTAGTGTTTACTTCGTTTGGGTTTGTCTCGGGGCTTATCGGCCCTGTAGCGA
Source organism: Selenomonadales bacterium (assembly GCA_018335585.1). Lineage (NCBI taxonomy): Bacteria > Bacillati > Bacillota > Negativicutes > Selenomonadales > Selenomonadales bacterium. The sequence continues at coordinate 5,372 of JAGXRZ010000014.1, read as the reverse complement.
CCGGCGCGATTCTCGGTGTAACCGGCAACGACTACAGTGCCGCTTTCTTGTTTCTCGGAGCGCTGTGCATGATTTCCGCCGGGCTTGTCATGACGATACCAGAAGCCAACGTGCAATAGATTCGCCAAAGACTATTGACTCTAAGGGAGAGGGGGAGTCTCTGATGGTAAAAGCAGCGAAGCTCATTTTTCCTATCATTCTCCTGCTGGTAGTGCTTACTGCCTGTAGCGGTGAGCCTGCCAGCGAGTTCGAAGGCCAAGCCTCATTTAACCTTGAGGCTACGCCGGGGAGACACTACGCCACATATACACGCTTCATTGGCACATATGTCTACCGCATTCAACTGACAGACGGCGAGTATAGTTTTTCGTTCGTGGGGAGTCCAGGGCTTCAGTTCGCGCTCAAAGACAGGCGAGGGAACAATCTCATAGAACTTGCCCCCGGCGAAACAGGCACCTTGGCCGCAAAGCGGGATACGTACTTCCTTTCCGTCACGAACAGGACCCCCGGGAGCGGCCTGTTTGACATCCGTTGGGAGAAGTAGGCAGCGCCTAGCGGTGTGCAACAGGGGGGAAAAATCGCTGCTTCGTATTGTAGTCTCTCCGCTTTTGTGGTAAGTTCGATGTAGACAACTGCATAGCCAACCTAGGGGTGCCGGATAGGCCGGCTGAGAGTGAGACCCGCGTAAGTCTCTGACCCTTAACCTGATCTGGGTAATGCCAGCGTAGGGAAGTGTGCCGCGTCAAAACTTTAAGCACAGCCTACGGGCTGTGCTTTTGTTGACTACCGCATTACAGGAGGACGATTATGCACACCAAAAAACTTACTCTCGCGGCGCTGCTCGTGGCCATCGGCGTAGCCACGGCACATCTCGTTGTTTTCCCCTTAGAGGTTGCGCGCATCTTCCCGGTACAACACGCCATTAACGTAGTGGTGGGCATTGTGCTCGGCCCTTGGTGGGCGGTGGGGGTAGCATTTTGCACGTCACTGCTGCGCAATGTACTCGGCACCGGTTCACCTCTTGCTTTCCCGGGCAGTATGATTGGCGCATTTCTGGCGGGGTTTATCTTTACCAAGACCCACTGTCGCTTAAGGGCTGTTTTGGGAGAAGTGATAGGCACAGGCTTCCTAGGGGCGTTAGTAGCGTTTCCCATAGCTAGATACTTGCTCGGTCGGGACGTAGCTGCTTTCTTTTTTGTCGTGCCGTTTTTGGCAAGCAGTACGGCTGGCGCGGTCGTGGGGTACATACTTACGGCGCGTTTATCGGATAGTTTACTTAAGAGAATAGCGGGGGAGTAGACGTTATGCGTACAGCCCTAACTATCGCAGGTTCCGATTCTAGCGGCGGCGCAGGCATACAGGCTGACCTAAAGACTTTCAGTGCGCTTGGCGTATACGGCATGAGCGCCATCACGGCCGTAACGGCGCAAAACACGTGCGGGGTAAGCGCCGTACAGGATATTTCCCCGGAAATAACCTCCGCGCAGATTGAGGCCGTCTTTAGCGACATTCGCGTCGACGCCGTGAAAATCGGCATGGTTTCCAGAGTGGAGACAATCGAAGCTATTGCCTCTGCTCTGCGGCGATTTGCCCCGCGCTGTGTCGTGCTCGACCCAGTTATGGTCGCAAAGAGCGGGCACAGGCTGATTCAGCCCGATGCTGTAGCGGCTCTCTGCTCGCAGCTCTTCCCGCTCGCGGACGTCATTACGCCTAACATTCCTGAGGCAGAGGTGCTGCTCGGGGAGACTATCTCTGATGTCCCCGCCATGGAGCGGGCGGCGCGGGCGTTGCGAGCGCTTGGCGCGCGCTTTGTGTTGGTTAAGGGGGGCCATCTCGTAGGAGAGGCTGTCGACGTGCTTTTTGACGGCGAACGATACATGCACTTCACAGCCTTGCGCATACCCACCCGCCACACGCATGGGACAGGCTGTACGCTGTCGGCAGCGATTGCCGCCCACCTGGCTTTAGGATGCTCGGTGCCGGAGGCCGTCGCTCGCGCCAAGGAGTACATCAGCGGGGCCATCGCAGAGGCCTTTGCGCTTGGTCAGGGCGTAGGACCGGTACACCACTTTTTTGATCTGTATAGAAAGGCAGGGGTTAACATTGGCAGCCAAGGATAAACACCACTCCACAGCGATAGCATCCTTGCTAAACGACGTGCGCGCCGCACGGCCGCTTGTGCACCAAATTACCAACTACGTCTCGGTTAACGATTGCGCCAATGCCGTACTGGCCATAGGCGGTGCGCCGGTAATGGCTGATGATGCCGATGAAGTAGTCGAAATGGTAGGAATAGCCTCAGCACTGGTTCTAAACATCGGCACGCTTAATCGCCGCACCATAGAGACAATGTTGCTGGCGGGGCGGCGAGCTAACGAACTCGGCAAACCTGTCGTTCTAGACCCGGTGGGGGCAGGGGCGACGGCGCTCCGCACCGAGACGGCAAAAATGCTCCTGCGCGAACTGAAACTGGCCGTGGTGCGGGGCAATATCTCCGAGATTAGCGCGCTAGTCGGGGAGGCCGGCACTACGCGCGGCGTGGATGCGAGCGGGCTGGAGGGGGACGCGGCTAAGGTCGCTGTTCGTCTGGCCAAGGCGAGCGGCGCCTCGGTGGCGGTGACCGGAGCTGTTGACGTCATCGCCGACGACAATCGGATTGTGAAGGTCGCCAACGGGCACCCCCTGCTTACGCGCATTACCGGCACGGGATGTGTAGCGACAGCACTTATCGGGGCGTTCTCCGGTGTGATCGACGACTATTCTTTAGCTGCGGCGGGTGGGCTGGTATGCCTCGGCATTGCCGGGGAACGTGCGGCGGCTGTTCACAGCGGCACTGGGTCGTTCCGCGTGGGGCTTATGGACTCCCTTTCCGGGCTGCAGGTGCAAGACGTATTAGACGAGGCGCGAGTGCATGTGGAATAAGGCAGCCACCGACTATACCCTGTACCTAATCGCTGACTGCACTCTTGCGCCGCTCGATTTACCGGGACGTGTGGAACAAGCTTTGCGTGGTGGCGTGACAGTCGTGCAACTGCGCGCTAAGGAGCTTAACACACGCGAGTTTTGTGCGCTTGGCAAAGCCGTGCTTGCTCTTACAGATTCTTTTCACGTGCCCCTGGTTATTAACGACCGGGTGGACGTTGCTCTGGCGGTAGGCGCGGCTGGTGTGCATCTCGGGCAAGAAGATTTGTCGGCTGACATGGCACGCAGCATCTTAGGGCCGCATACAATTGTCGGGGTCTCGGCGAGAACGCGCGCAGAAGCAGAGTTGGCAGAACGGCAAGGAGCGAACTATGTCGGCGTGGGGGCCATGTTCCCTACCGCTACGAAGGCAGACGCAACCTGTACAGAGCTTTCGGTGCTGCGTGAAATCGCGGCAGCAATCTCTATTCCCGTCTTGGCAATTGGGGGTATTAACGCAGACAATGCCGTGCGCGTGCTAGAAGGCGGGGCACATGGGCTGTGTGTAGCCTCGGCGATTCTCACGGCCGATTCGCCGCGCCTTGCGGCCAAAGAGTTAAGGGCACTAATTAACGACAGGAGGTAACAACATGACAGAGCTCGAAGCGGCGCGTCGCGGCATAGTCACTCCTGCGATGCAGGCGGCGGCGGCGCACGAAAACATGCACGCCGAAGACTTAAGGCAGCTAATCGCGAGCGGTGAAGCCGTACTGCCTTGGAACAAACTTCGTGGGGAGCGCACGGCGCTAGCCGTCGGTAAGGGACTAACCACCAAGGTAAACGCCAACATCGGCACGTCGCAAGCGTATCCGGAGGCGCAACCGGAACTAGAGAAACTTGCTGCCGCCCTAGAAGCTGGAGCGCACTCGATTATGGACTTAAGCACGGGAGGCGACATTGACGGCATGCGCCGGAGCATCCTGGCCCGTTCACCCGTAATGGTGGGCACCGTGCCTATCTACCAGGTGCTTGTGGACGCAGTGCAGCAAGGAAAGAACGTCACGCAGATTACGGCCGACGATATTTTTGCCGGCATCGAAAAGCACTGCCGCGACGGTGCGGATTTTATCACCGTTCACTGCGGTATTACGGCAGAAGTGCTGGCAGCGCTAGACAAAGTGCCGCGCGTAATGGGTATCGTGTCGCGCGGCGGGTCGTTTATGGCGGCGTGGATGCGCCACCACCAGGCGGAGAATCCGCTCTTCACGCAGTACGATAGACTGCTGTCGATTGCCAAGGAATATGACGTGACGCTGAGTCTAGGTGACGGGCTGCGCCCGGGATGCCTTGCGGATGCGACTGACACGGCGCAGTTGACGGAGCTTATGGTGCTCGGGCAACTTGTGACGCGGGCACGTGATGCAGGCGTACAGGTTATGGTCGAGGGGCCGGGGCACGTGCCGCTTAACCAAGTTGTGCCGAATATGCAGTTGGCCAAAACCATCTGCCATGGTGCGCCGCTCTATGTGCTTGGCCCGCTGGTAACAGATGTATCCCCAGGCTACGACCATATCACCGCCGCCATTGGTGGCGCGCTGGCAGCGGCGAACGGGGCAGACTTCCTCTGCTATGTAACGCCCGCCGAACATCTTGGCTTACCTGCCGCGGAGGACGTGCACCAAGGAGTAATCGCCTCGCGCATTGCCGCGCACGCCGCCGATATCGCTAAAGGCGTCAAAGGTGCCGACGAGTGGGACCGGCAGATGTCGCGCGCTCGCAAGGCACTAGCGTGGGACGCACAAATTGACCTTGCGCTTGACCCCGTGCGAGCCAAGGCGCTGCGACAAGCAAGAAACGCTTCGACTGAAGAGTGCTGCAGCATGTGCGGTCAGTTTTGTGCGTATAAGTGAGAGTTAGGCCGCCAGCCGCCAGCCGCCAGCCGCCGGCTTTGAGCTGTGAGGGCTTTAGGCTTTAGGCTTGAGGCGTTAGAAGCTTTGAGCTGTGAGCTTTGAGAGGTGAGCCGCAGGTAATCATGAATCGGGAATCGTGAATCATGAACTGCAACCGCGGAGTGGCCTTTCGCTCTCCGCTCTCCGCTCTCCAGCCATATCGTTTCCCGATAAAAATCTATTGCTAAACAATGCGCGGCGTGATACAACCCGAGTTTAACAGATCAATGGACTTGATCTTACGAAAAAAAGTGCCAAAGAACCGCGTAGAATCGCGGTTTTTTGCTTGCATTTTTGCTTGTCTTATGGTATAATTTAAAGGACGGATTAGGCATATTATGGGAGGGAATCGTTGTGTATATCGATTGCGTTACCAACAACGGAAAACCTTATCTGCGTGTCGCGGAAAGTTACACCGTCAAGGTGAACGGCGTCAGAAAGATTAGGAAACGCACGATTCGCAACATCGGCCCCTTATCCCGCTATGACGACGGGAAGCCAGATTTTCTGCGCAGGCTAAAG
>JAGXRZ010000013.1 GCA_018335585.1 Selenomonadales bacterium | reverse complement strand
GGTGGAGCAGAATACTATGACGCCCAGGAGAAATCTACGATGCTTGATTTCCTGAAGACACTTCAGTGATTGACATTATCTAAACTTGAATCATAACATTCCCCTGTGCGCCGAGTCCCTTGCACTTCACTTTGCATAATGTAGGGCTTTTGATAAGCGTTATTATCTCAAGCTTTACATAATAACGCTTTGGTTTTCCAGAGGGATGAAAAGGATGACGCATGCCTGCATCATCCCTCTGCCAAACCTCACGCGCCGCTCGGGTCGCTCCTCAGCGTTGCCCTATCCTGCGCGGGAGTAAAAGCACCTTGATGTTAGCACGCCTAAGATTCCTCATCAATGGGTATTCCAACATTGCCCTGGCTCACTTTAACCGTGAAGGCGGCTCATTTTCACCGTGACAGTGGCTCACATCGGACCGGAATGGTGGCTCTCTCAAACCGCAGTATGCATGCGCTTGGGTTCAATGCCCGTGCATTGAGTCGAGACCTCAAAGACACTGTAGTAGCGCAAGAAGGGAATCGTCTTCCTTTCTCTAGTCTCCGCGTCTTCGGCCTCCGTCCACTTCCAGAAGACCACCATGTGCGCCCTTTCGCCCTTATTCACCTTCCCCCCAGCCTGCTGCACCTGCAGAAATGTCGCGTACTCGCCCGGCGGCAACAGGCGGTTAATGCCGCGGTATACCTGCTGCGTAGCCCAGGACACAGGCGGCCCTCCATCAACCCAGGGTCTCGCCCAAGGGATAACCCCTCGCTCCAGCTCCTTGACAATGCGCTCAGTAACCATCTCATACACCTTGTTATTCAAGTTTTCTCCTCCTCTCGCGCTCTACTGAATACTCTCGCCCATGCACACCGCCACCCTCTCCGCACTAAAAAAAGGCCCCTTGGGCCCATTAGGTGTTCGCAGTATGCACTTTCGGCATCGTCTTCGGTATACGTGCCCATCGCGTTAAGCATTGCCCTCTCCAAGCTTGCGATGGTCTCCTTGTCTAGTCCGAGCGCCTTGGCCCCGAGCACTAAGTCCCCGACGGCTGCGCTATTGATAATCTTTGACTGTATTCCTGCATAGCCCTATAGCACTGCTCGGCTAGGACTTTCGCGAACAAACAGGGAAGAGCATTTCCAATTATGCGGCATGCGTAGTCCATGAAGTCTGTCGCAATAATGTAGTCAGAGGGGAATGTTTGAATAGTGGCTGCCTCCCGTACTGAGATGGTTCTCAGTTCCTCTGGGTGCCCAAAGCGCCCCTTGCTTGGAGTGGTGCAACCTCCGGTAACCGTGACAGAAGGCTGGTTCCATGACAGGCGGCCATAAACATTTACGAAGCCATCATCTCGATTTTTATGGCAGTCAGGCCTCAGGTGTTCTGGTAAGAGAGACCTACTGACACCGGGTTTCAACGCATGAAACCTCTGAATGTTCTTAGCAGAAATGTCCCTCACTACATGCCAGTTGAAGCTTTGTGGACCACCGCTCTGATGAGCTTGGCGTAATGACACTGGAGATTTGTAGGCGCCAATCGCTTCCTCTAACGTAACCCACGGCTTCGTCCCACGCTGCCCTAACCGCGAATGTGTGGGTGCGGGCAATCCAATTCTGAATCCTCTTCCAGCCAAGAGAACCAGACGACGCCTGAGCTGGGGAACTCCGTAGTCAGCAACTTGCAGGATGCCCCACTCTACGATATACCCGTTGCATTCCAGTTCTTGAATGAACCTACCGAACTCAGCCTTTCCCCTTGTGGCCAAGCCTGGTACATTTTCAACCATTACGACTAGAGGCGTAAGCTCTCTTATGATTTTGCTCATGTCGTCAATTAACTGGTTCCTCGGGTCCACTCTTTGATACTTGGCTGTCAGTGAACTGAACCCCTGACAAGGGGGGCATCCCGCAATGAGGTCTACCTCGTTGGCACTGCTACCAAGGAGCTGCCTTGAATCTACAGATCTTATGTCCATCGGTAGCAACTTCACTTCAGGGTGATTCTCCTGATACGTCTTAGCCGCATGAGGTTCAATCTCCACTGCAGAGATTACCTTAAACCCTGCCTGCTTAAGACCGACAGTCAGACCACCGCCACCAGAAAAAAGGTCAATGGCTGTTGGCTGCTGCATCTCTTCTCTGCCTTTCTGCTTCAGCTAGGAAATCTTCATGTCGTTGCCTTGTTCGTAAGAGGAACGAAGCCCAGTTAATGTGCTGAAGCTGACCTTCTTTTTTCCTAGCGCAATAGACACTAAGATGTATTCCCGAAAGATTCAGCTGGTCACACACAAGCGTAAAGGAATACCCGCCTACAAACTTGGTGAAATCACTGTTAGCAGGATCATCAAGAAAGCCTTTCATGCGACTTATATAGTCATCAATTCGTTCCATTTCATCATTGGTTAGCGCATGATGAGGCTTTTTTATTTCAATCATCTGAAGCATGTTCTCTTGGGTAGACATGACGAAGTCGACCCTCTTGTTAGGGTCTGCGAAGTTCTGCAAATTGAGCTTCTTACCAACTACTCTCTCAAACCACTTTTCAAACTCATTCCTCAGGGTTGTGAAGGACTGGTTAGATGTAATTGGCGACCACTCAGGGTTTACCAACCAAGGGGCTTGGGTGACCAACTGCTGAAACGCCGACTCCAGCGTACTAGGATCGTCTTTTAGCGCTTCAACCTTTTTCATGACAGCTAGCCGATCATCCACTATTCGACCAAACGATGCTAGTTCGGCAATGCGTGCTGTCCGTAGGATGTCAGTTACCACGGCCAGAGGTGAATCGTGCCCCTCGGCTACCTCTCTGAGTTTCTCTGTGAGCGTTATATGAGGGGCAAGGGTTAGGCTGAGCTGAACCAATCTTCCTACAAACTCCTGATCCCTAACCTCATCTTCTCGAACCGTCTGTCCTATCACTTTCCCCAACTCAAGCGCATTCTTTCTAATGCTCTCTTGCTCAGGCAACGGAAAAGCCTCTGCCACTCGTGCTCCGATCTGCGATGTCTCCTCAAAAACCATCCATACCTTCATCTTCATCGGCTCCCGAGACATCCTTCCCACAATCCTGACCAGGTCTTGACCCCATACCTCAAACGCCTGGCCAATCTCATGAGACCACAGTATGTCCCGCCGATCTGTCTGAATGAGATCCTCTTCCTCGTCCAGCCAGTCGGCGTGTATTTCTCCTACAAAGTAAGAGCGTATGCTATGTTCGCCTGTAAAGCCAGCTTTCATGTTGAAAAGGTTAGTCTGGGCTGCGATCTTACCTCTGCAATAAATGCGGACTCCTGCCATGAGATCGTCCTTATAAGGCTCCTTTGCGTATCCCACCCACCCTATAATTGGGTAGTTTCTACTATCCACAGGGAACCCTGCGCTCATGCCGTCCATTTCACGGCCGTCGGGTCCAACTACAAGGTAATAGGGGGTTCGCTCAGGAGTCCAATGTTGTTGAAAGGATATGCGCGTTCCTTCTAGCACTGGAACAACGTAACGCCCAACCTGCGCCTTCCATCCGTCGTCTCCTTCGTTCTTTAGGCTATCGATCAACTCAACGCGCCAGTTCTGTGAGACGATACCAAAGCGCTGTGCCAACTGTTTCTCGAAAGTAGTAATGTCCGGCACTCTACGGTAGGCAAAGCCTGAAAGAATGATCTTCGTTCCCGTCTGTGGGGATAGAGAATCATCAAGCGGCCCTGGATCCGGGTTGTAGTCGATGTCCGAAGGATCCAATATTTTCAGACGATCTAGAGTAAGGTGCGCGGTCATGTACCCCCTCTCAATCTTTCCGTCGGTAGTTCTTCTCTCAGCTATTTCCCCACCCGCGCTTATGATTTCTACCCGCTGACAGATTCCGAAAGGAGCAAGTTTTCCTACCCCTTTCCTGCCCATGACTTTCCTTTGAAAAATCCGAGAGGTATCTCCGCGTTTCCCATCCGTGCGTCGTTCCAAGCCAACCCTAAGGTAGAACTCGTTAATCTCATCAGGTGTCATTCCTATGCCGTCGTCTTCCACAATGATAGTATATTTCTTATCTCCACCGGTCTTAGTAGATAAGTATTCCCCCATAGGTGCATAAATCTTCACTGATTTGGCATCGGCATCGTAGCAGTTTGAGACCAGCTCAGCCATCACCGCTGATACCTTGTCGTATAACTTAACCCCAAGCTTATCTATGGTAAGCCTAGAGATTCTCATCGTGTACTTGTTTGACATTGCCTTTCCTCCCCTCGCACCTTAATCCTTTCTCTATGCTTAAGATAATTCCTGCAACCGTTGTTTTCCCGTTACCCGACGGGGTTTTGATTCTGAACTACTAAGAGTTCACGGTTTCCTTCCGTATCCTCTGGGCCATAGGGCATCGTTGCCGGTTTCTCTGTCGAACTGATGATATAGGTAGTCACCGCCTCGTGTCCGATACTCCCAAACTCCACCTTGTAGAGAGTCGCCCTGGCCTCGAAATAAAGGACGCCCTTACAATCCTCTATGTCAAGCCGCCTCCTAATGTGTTTTCTCATCGATATCTCCCTCCTAAATACGGATCGTCCTGCGGTCGCGAATCAAAGACGCGCTCCCTCCGCGCCATTATGTCTAGGATGTTATTGGCCAGCACAAGCGGGTATTTGTCATACCTTATCCGATCGCCCGTCCACGAACCACGGGTATTGTTGATTCCGTTCAGGAGCTTAATCCCGCGCCCAGCAGTCTCCCAGAGAAGCAGGTTGTGCGTGTAGTCGTCTAGGAGGAAGTCTTCCTTGCTGACTCCACCCGGAACGTACTCCTTCTTATCAGCCCCGCAAGGCGCGAATAGCCGATGCTCCTGCGGTATCTCAGGCAGGTGCCTATCTAACCACGCCTTCTTCTCCTCATACGCATAGTCGCTGTCGGTTAACACAGCCGAAAGAATCCGCACTTCGACCTCCGGCGCCGTCTTCACTATGTGCCGAACGGCCTCGATGACATTTACGTGTGGAGCCAGGTTTAGAAAATATCCCTGCTCATAAAGGTCTTCTAAGGTCTCCACCTTGTTAAATACCGCCAGCGTCCCGTCCATATCCACAAACAGCCGTTGCGTCACCGATCTTCATCCTCCAATTTAAGCTGCAAGGTTTCCTCAAAGTTCATCAGTAGCACCTCGGTCGCCGTATTGTTGCTGCCATTAACCACTTGACGCGCTGCGGTAAACGTCACCCTCCGCCAATTAGGATAGAGCTCATTAAGCAGCGGATTGGCGTAATACGAGACCATTGCCTTGCCCTGTATGCCGCTTAAGATACGCGCAAGATCCCTGTGGTCCTCTTCGGAGAAAGCTCCTGCATAGTACTTTTCCCGCCCGATGTACGGTGGGTCGACATAGAACAGCGTTTTATCCGAGTCGTAGATTCTTAGGATATCACGGAAATCCCGGTTCTCAATCATGACGTTCTTCATTCGTCTGGCAAACTCTAAAATCGTTTCGCAGGCCGCAGAATATGTTCTGGCCGTATTGTGTGCATAGCTAGATCTCCATCCCGTGCTCTTTGAGAATGCGGAGCTTGAATTCCCTTTCGCTATCCCCGATCGGTTCAGATAGAAGAATCGAACCGCCTTCTCAATAGCATCGGACGGAGCCGGAGCCGATCGGAACCGTTGAAACAACTCGCGACTATACGGCAGTGTATCACAGCGCCTAAAGAGCTCTTGCGGATTCTCTCTTACAACCAGCAGAAAATTGACCAGATCCCCGTCTATATCGTTATACACCTCGGCATATACCGGAGTCTTCTGGGCAATAACGTGCGCCGCGCCCCCGAACGGTTCGACGTAGCATGTGTGCTGAGGAGCATGCCGCAGTATGTGCTTGGCGACCCTCCCCTTGCCCCCGAACCATATCAGAGGACTCCGGCAAGGCGTAGGCAGATTTAGCCTGTTCGTATCAGCCTCCTGAAGGCAAAGCGTATCCATCTATAGCACCCCCTCTCAATTGGTCGGTAGCCACTACGCCGCCCCTAGAACAGCTTAAACGTCCTTTGCCTCTTCCTTTCAGGCAACAGCGTGCCGAGAATGCGTCTTAGCACCTCCTCCCCCGCCTCAGGTATCGCCGTAGGGTCAGGGCACCAAGCTAGCTGCAGAGGAAGAATCCCCGTAGCCTCCTTGAACAGCCGCCGATCCTGCTCCGTTCCAAAGGCAGAGACCACTGCTGCCTTCCCGAAGTCCTCACGCAGCGCGTTGTGCTGCCGTACCAAGTCCATAATCCGCCACGACGAAGCCGCACCTACGACCACCGCACACTGCGCCCGGTATAACTCACGCAGTCTCTCCGCGTCAATCACACCCAGGTCACGCACCACATAGTCGTACTCCGCCAGCTCCGCCGCCACCTGATCGTAGAGATACCCCTCGTTCTCCCGTCGCCTAGGAAGAGCAAAGACATCCGTAGGCCCGAGTCTAAAACCCTTCGGACTTCTGCACTTGCCCGTCGCCAGCCCCACAATCGACTCAAAGACTGGGCGCTGTGAATCCTCAACGATAGCCGCAGCCCCCGTCTTGGCGAGAAAGGCCCCTAACATCAGCGCAGTGTGGGTACACCCCATGCCAGCCGCCAGACCGGCTACGGCCACCGTCACCCGACCTAAAGGCCTCCGCTCGATGATTACCGTTTCCCTCGTCCTCTGCTCCGCCTCCTCCCGGAACCCCCGGTGCCAGCGTGAGGCCGCCGCATACGACCCCTCTCCCCGCAAACAACGTCTGAAGTTCTCGGTGAACACGGTGTCATTGCTACCTTCGCAGAGGTTGTACACCCCGAGGCTCACCAAGGCAGATACCGTCTCATCACCCGGCTGGCGGTCGCCTACGAGAACAACTACCTTGCACTCAGGCCGCGCTATACGAAACGCATGTAACCCCCGCACCAGCCCTTCTCCGGACGCGACATGGATATCCACCACCAACGTCCCGCCGGGCAGCCTGCTAGCCGCCTGAAACACCCGCTTAATGTCTTCATCGCTGTGTACGCCTACAGACTCATACAGAACCTCACCGTGCGCCCCCACCATCTCCCGGACACAGGCGGGAGATGAAGGAGCCAGAAGCAATAGAAAAGTCACCTCACACCTCCAGCGTTAATCCGCTCTGCCGAGGTGTAGGCGTCGACCATCGCCCATATCCAGACAATAAACCCCGTGAAAAACCCGACTAATACCAGCATCAGGACTAGATTTATAGCCTGCACGGCCATAAACAGTAACCCCTTTAGAATCTGGCCGTTGTATATCTGCCCAAGCCCCGAGAAGAAAAAGCTGAGGACCGCCGCCAACCCGGGGTCCTTGATCCGCGTCCGTACTTCCATCAAAAATGCCCTCCCTTTTTTATGGTCTGATACATCACTTCGGCCCACTGACCCTCCTCCGCCGTCATCCCGAGCAGCCCAGCGACCTCAGCCACGGGCAACACCCGATATACCGGAATCCGCACCACCGTATACACGGCACGCTCTCCCACTGCGTTTCCCTCCTCGTCGTAGATAGTCTCGTAGCCAACGAATTTCTCCACTTCTATGAAGTCCTCGATCTCAACGAACCTGAGGGCCAGCTCCCGGATTTCCTGCAGCTTAGCATTCCGCAGTCGAACCGCAGGATGCTCAGGAGGCAGTCCCTTAAGATCGGGAAACTCGAAGCTAGAGAAGTCCTGGCGTCGGCGCACCGCATCCACGGCCAACACAGCCCGCCAGTCAATCTCCGGCGGCCCATGCCATTCCCCCGCCAGCGAGGACATCGCCTCGTCGGTGGCCTGCATATACAACTGGATCGCCTGCGGCGGTGCAAGCGGAGTGCTCACCATAAGCAGAAAGGGAGCAGCCAGAATGAACAGGGGGAAGAAAACGAGCCCGACCACCACAAGGATGACCTTGCCCGCATCCTCGGGGTTCATGGCCGCCCACACCGCCGCCTTAAGCGCTACCTTAGCCGCCATCGTCTATCCCTCCTCCCCCAACGGGTAGAGCGTTCCCTCCACCGTCCCGTCCCTGTCGGTTAATGCGCCTCGTGCTTTGATCACATCCAGTTCCCTAAGCATGTTTTGCATGCTCTGTACACCCTCGTCAAGACGCTTGCGCATAGTGTCGAGCGAGGCCGGGTAGGACTTGGCGAGAGCGCGGTCTAACGTAGCCGCCGTATCACCCCACCAACTCAAGCCATGCCTTTCCATGACCCCCCGTATCTCTTTTAACACGTGCGTCGAATGCTTGTGCTCACTGACCTCCGACTCCAGACGCAAAAGCCTGCCGGCCACCGCACACCGCACCTGCCACCCAAGCTCCCGGGATGAAATCTTGTGCGTCAGCCAATCTCTCCAGTACTCGGCTTGCGTCGAATGAAACGGGTACCGATCGCCCTCTAGTCGCGACATGATGATGTAGAGCAGCATGTTGGCGTTAATCTCAATCTTGCGGTATGCGGCCTTTTTCTTGGTGGTCACGCCCCCAGATTTAGGGTTGTACCACATCAGCCCGATACTCTCCTCAACCTCGTGCCTCTGCACCATCCCCGCGGGCGTTACAAAGTAGAACTCGTGGACATACGGCAAATACCGAGTATATTTCGCATCCCGCAGAAAGTCCCCGCGGCTAGTCTTAATCTCATACCCCGTAATTCGTGGACGAGACCAGCTTTTATCTATGGCCACGGCATCGAACATCACTAGCCCCTCGACGTCCGGCGCGTGCGTCGGCCCGTTCTTGCACTCCGCGAGAAAGAACTCCTTGCCCTCATGCCTCTTGGCTAGCGCCCCCTTAATCTGGAGGCTAGTCACGCTCTTAACGACCATCTTACTTCCCTCCTCCCGTCAAATACAGCGCCTCATAGGGCGCGGCTTCAATCTTCACCCGGATCCTCTGCGCTCCCGCCACCAGCAAGCCTTCGCCCCGTCCAGCCGTCATCAGGAACTCCTGCTCGGCCTCAGACAAAAGCATCAGGCCAGACAAGACCTGCAAGTCCCTCTCTCCCTGTGCCAGTAACAGCTTATACGTCGGATTATCTAACAGCGCCTGCCCATGTCTCGCCACTTCCGGCGACAGGAAGTCGACGACATTCTGACTGATGACGACCAACGCCCCCATGTACTTGCGTATTCTCTTGCTCGCATCCCGAAGAAACGCCAAGGCCTGCGGCGTCTGCGGATCGGCCAATAACCACGCCTCATCGACGACCAAAATTGTTCTCTCCTGCCGGTCGCGCTCTACAATCGACCAGGCATAGGAAAGGACATTAAAATACTGCGCTTTCCGCACCGCATCCTCCGCATTCTTTAGGTCGTGGATATCGAGCACCGTAATCCCCGAATCTCCGTCTGGGTCAGGGATATCCGTAGACCACAACCCCGCATCCGTCCCCTCCGCCGCCCTTTTCAAGAGCGCCGCAAGCTTAGCCAGTGACTCCTGCCCCTGTGCGGCCCTCTGAGCCAACAAGTCATACAGGTGCTTGACCGTCGGCCAACTCTGCACTGCGGCCAAATCCGCGCCAAAGTGTATCCCAGCTCCCTTGTACACGTCCATAATCGCTTCTTCGAGCAAAGCCTTGTCTATGTCGGTTAGCTCCTTGAGATAGAGGCTGAAGAACGTCCTCAGCGTCCGCACGTGGAGAGCCAATGCCCCTTGTTCGCCTTCCGTCTCCTCGCCCGGTGTCACCCTAACCCGCATCGGGTTTATCTGGCTGCGACTCCCACAATTAACCCAATGGCCGCCTAGGTGCTTACACATCTCTTGGTACTCACGCTCGGGGTCAACGATAATCACCCGGCTCCCCTGCAGATACTCCCTGAGCACCATCATCTTGGCCGCAAAGCTCTTGCCAGCCCCTGGCTTAGCCAAGATAGTGAGGTTAGAGTTCGTTCTATCCCCCTCTCGCTTCCAGATGTCTACGAGCACAGCGCCCCCGTCCCTGTCTTTCCCCAAGAGGATGCCGTTCCCGTCGTTAAGCCCGGCCACGGTAAAGGGAAACGCAGCAGCCGCAGTCTCAGCTGGCATATTGCGCGAGAACGCCTCCTCTATCCCTATGGGGAGTGTCGCCCACGGCCCTACCGCCCGCAGCCCATCATCCTGCCGAAACAGCGCGCCCCTCGCCCGCATACCAGCAGCCGCCAACAGCGATTCCAAATGCCGCGCCCGCCTATCTAAGTCCTTACTGTCTGTCGCCGTCAACATCATCATGACGGTCACAAACAGCACCTGCTGCTGCTCTTGGTCGAGCTTCCGCAGTAGTTCCTGCGCATCTCCCAACAGGTGTTCAAGCCTCTGGATGGTCAGCGCATTACCCCCCGCCTCAATCCGCCCCGAGTACTCCCCAATCGCCCTATTGATACTCTTCACCAGTTCCGCCGGGTCCGTCGGCTGCAAATGCACCGACAACGTAACCCCCGGCGTATTAGCCAATCTCGCGAGAAAAGCCGCAGGCACCCGCGGCGGGTAGGCGGTAATAGCCATAACCCGCGCCTGCTGGTCTCCCAGCGTAATGTTTTTCGCCGCGAAATCTAAAGCCTGCGGCAAGGCAATATCCAGCATATCCGGTAAGGCGACTGCCTTCTTCTTCATTTCGCACCTCCGTTGTTGTTTATAGCAGATATCTCAAGAACACCCGTCGTAGAAGCATTTGGCCTAAAGACAACAATCGCAGAAGGAAACGGAGCGCTGTTCTCGCCGCCCCCAAACCGCAGCCTCCCTTTAACGAACCGAATTTCTTGTGCACTCATGCAGTAGTCATGCCACCACCGCGTATCTGTACGTGCCGGCAGCAGGCAGACCACCGTCGCCCCGTTCCCCATGGCAGACTCGAACGCCTTCTGCACCCATCTGCCGATGCTCCGGCCATAAGGCGGATTCATCCAGCAGATACCAGTCCATTGCTGCACCAGTCCGTCTACTTCTGGCGAAAAGAATGCACTGCACTTCGCGTTTTCGGCAGTCGCACAGACATCGAGCGTGAAGCCAAACTCTCCGTTCAATTGGTCGAAGAAAGCTTGTGGAGTTGCCCAGCAGTCTGTGTGAGACGAGTACATGCCCCGGTTAATCACGAGTAGATGGGTGGGAGCACCGAACCCGCAGCCCCCACGCGCTCAGTTGCCGCTTTGTCGGGATTGAAGAATGAGAATAGCACCTCCAGAATCTCCTGCCCATCGCACATCGTCGCAGTAAGCCCCGCCCCGTTAAGGCTCGTCGCCAGCTCGTGTGCTGCGCTCACCGCATGCGCCGCATCCTCCGCCGTGAGTAGTACATAGAACCTCCGTTCCGCAGTCTCCCCGCCCGAGGCCACGCCCGCAACATATCTGCTATATTCCCTTAGCAGCTTCTTGCGCGTCGGATTGCCCTCTTCTTGCGCCTTGTCCGTAAGCCGCCGCAAATAGGCATCGAGGTCAATAGGACGCCCCAGTGCAAATATCTGCAGAGGAGCCTTAATTCCGTTGAGCGCCTCATGCCATGCGGCAATCGCACGTTTCTTCTCACCCTCGCTCCGCAGAGACATATTCACGGGCATGACCCGAATTAAGGCCGCATGCGTACCGTCCTTCCTCTTGATAGTCCTTGCATCAATCGCCTCCACCGGCAGCCACTCCCGCACGCTTGCAGCTGTCCCCGTGGGATCCTTCTTTCGTTTACGCAAGGCTAACAGCTTCATTTCACCACTCCTCCTTTGGGCACGTTAAAGAACCTTCTCTGCCCCGTTTTCCACCGTCTGTAGGACAACACCAAACCAAACAGACTTTCCCCCTCAGACCCTGCCCGCGTGACAAAGAACATGAAGCCTGCCGGCACAACCACCAGCACCATGCGGATGAGCGCTGACGCGCCTAATAGGGAGACCAGTAAACTCAGTAGAAAGCCGACCGCAAGCCCGCCTGCGCACAGCGCAATCTCCGGCAGGCCAAAGCCAGGTATTAGCTCAAAGCGCGCTCTAACGTTTTTCGGGACTAGATACACTTCCTATCGCTCCTCTCTCAAGACAAATTAACGAGGCACCGATTACTCAGTGCCTCTCAAGAATCCAATGCATCTGTTTTACGAATCAGTTTTTCAACGGTCTGCCCGCCGCGAAGCAGGCTTCTCAATGTGCGGCCTCATCTCAGTAGGGGTGTTCCCGTGATGCTTCCATTGGCGTCCTTTTAGACGACTACAATATTGTTGCGGTAGCGGCGTGGACTCACTCATGTCCTCTTCAATCCTCACGAAATCGAAAAACAACACATCTCTGTTGAGGGCAGTTTTATTCGCCGCCATACTAGCGAGGCGAAAGAATTGAGACTCTGTTTCAGCCTCTACATACACCCCGTTAACCAACCCCTTATAGTAGCTACTCATCCCCAGATATTTCTTCATCACCAAAGCCTACCTCTCGCCCCGATCCCGTGTCCCCGTCTTACAGCGTCCAGCGACCCCCAACGTCCATGCCTCCGGTGTCCGCATGGAGTAGCGACACACGAGTCCTGCGATGAGGGGTAGTTCTCGGGCCGATTCCGCAACTGGTCCCATGAGCATCCCACGGTACCTTTTAGCTACCTCGGAAAACGTGGGCGCTCCGCCGGTCTCCATGTCGTTCAGCGCTCCTAGTAGTTTGTCTAGCGAGTGCTCTATCAGCCCCGTCCAGTCGATTGTAGCGTGTACTTCCTGATGCGTGGAGCGGTAGGCAGCCTCCTGCCCGGGGACATCCGCAAAGTCGCACTTGCCCAGCTCCCCAGTCTCCAGTAGCCGTCTCATCTCCGTCATATATTTTCCCGGCGCACTCTTGAAACTAACCTCTCGACCAAACTCGTCCCGCAGCACCCATTGTCGCCAATCGCGCTTCTCAGTCTTTGTTGCATTAGCATAGTTCTCCAAATCAAACACCTCCCGTGATTTTTATGGCCGTGCGCCTGTCGACCGCGTAACCAGCGCCCGGACCGCCGATGTCCCTGCACGAGATGCGGTCGAAGCCAGAGAACCCGTGCCCGTGTGATATGAAAACTGACGCAGAACTGCTGGCGTCCTATGTGCGACCCACAGCCATGCTACCCCGACCAGTAACGTGTACACCTTCAGCGGCTGGCCGACCAGCATGCCGCCTATAGTCGAGAAAAAGCCCGTGAGCATGAACATCTGAACGGCCTGCGACATAGAGACGACGATCAACTCCCTCCACCACACAGCCCACGCTCCCTCATCTGCCCCCGTCAATCCCACAGCCATAATCGGGCCGGCCACCGACAAAAAGGCTATCTCCACGCTGCGGATAATAGACTGCAGGTAGATGAGGAGCCAGAAGACGACCATCGCCCCAAGCAACAGCAAGGCGCCAAAGCCCACGCCACCCGTCTGTAGCAGTACAGCCCGCAGGGGGTTCGCCCCCTCGGGAAGCGTTGGCACTTCGGCCACGGCCACGGCAAGCGTCGCCCCATAGCCAAAGACAGTTCTCGCCAGCCACGGCGAGCCCATGAGCAATGCCGCCGCATAAACCGCCCGTTTGACCAGTTTAAATGGACTCACGTCCGCACTCCCCGTGCTAAAGAGGATATAGCTACGGAGTGCCTCCACCGCCACCTTAAGCCCCAGCAGCGCTCCCCCCACGACCTGCGCCAAAGAGATAGCCCCACGGACAAAAGCCAAGTCCAGTAGCCGCAAAGCCATCTCATGCTCACGAGCGATGGTCGTTGTGAAGAAAGAGAGAACGTCGTTTAGCACGTTGATCAAAAACCCGTTTATTGCAGTTGTAAGCATCTCTGCAAGGAAGCCCAAGCCATCACCTCCATCCTAAAACCCCCCGCCAAAGCGGGGGGGTGACTTTGCCTCAAACCCTACTGGAAATACGCTAGTACAACGCGCACTATGGCCGTCGCGCTCATGCCGATTGCCCCGCCCACCAAAATGTTCTTAATCGCCTTGTTATGGCTGGCCGCAGAGTGAGCGTCACCCTCCTCCATCTCCTTCATCAATGCGTGGTAGCCAATCATCACCCCGCCCGCCGTAGGGATAAGGAACAGAATCCACGTAGTGGCATCGGTCAACAGACGACTGACGTTTTGAATAAACTCTGGCATATGTTTTACCTCCCCTATAACTTACTTATTACCGTTGGCCGTTCTACTTTCTTTGGCATAGGAGCTTCCCGCCGCAGCGGAATGTCCTCGTACACAGCATCATCCCGGCGGCCTATCTGCACCGGCACGAGATCCTTCTCCGCCGGCCACCGTGACAAGTCTGGGAGCCTTAGTTTCGCCGCATTCTGGCCCGTCTGTAGAACCAGCGACCAATTCTTAGGCCACCGTGTTACCTCATCCGGCATCAGCAGCGCCCTCCCTGTCATGCTCTCGCTCACATTAGACTCCGTACCGCCTCTCGAAGAAGACGAGTGGCTTTCTGTTTTAATCGTGTGCTGTCCCGTCTTCGCGCTGATCATCTTAGCCGTCTCTATATCAGCCGTAGACAGGTAGACCCAAGTCGCGCAGTTACCCAACACCGTCCCATGCGCCTCACCATATCGGGCTTTGATCTGTGCTACGTCCTGCACCGCGAGCAAGAAGCGAATATTGCGGCCTGCGGCCACCGTCAGCTTCTTGTCGAAGTCTGGAATCGGTGGGATGTTCCCAAATTCATCGAGAAGGAAATTAACCCGCCGCCTTAACCGCCCTCCGCACCGATTACCGAGATCGGCCAGCGCCTGGTAGCACTGCGCTATATAGAGCGAAGCCAAGACGTTCCTCGTCCCTCGCTCATCGGGTATGACGAGAAACACAGCCGCCTTCTCCTGTCCCACCACCCGCACATCCGTCTCATTCTCGCCTGTCAGCCAGGCGACCGCCGGATCGGCCCACAACCGCAGCTGCGCAGCCGTCCCCGTGAAAATAGAACTCCTCAGTCTGTCCGAAGACAAAGCCGCCACCCCATAGGCACTCCGCGCCGGATGGCCGGGTGGGAACGACCGGAGCAGCGCATCTAGCTCATCACCATCCCCCGTCCCCCTCTCATGGAGCAGTGCATAGCACTCGGCCATCGTCTTGCGCCCGACCGGCGCCTCCGAGGCCACCGCCAGCATTAGGGCTGCCGTCAAACTCTCCTGTGCCTGCGGCCAAATAGGGTCACCATGATGAGGCCTCTGGTAAGTAATAACGTGCGCCGCATCCCACGCCGCTTGCCCCGCCGCACTCCCGTCACCGTTGACAATAGCCTCGGTCACCGGCTGCAAGAGATTCCACCGCAGCCCGCAATACGGATCGCGCAGGTCAATGCGCTCTACCCGGTAGCCCTGTTTCTCAAGGTAAGCCTTGCTCCTCGCATGCAGCTCACCCTTCGGGTCGGTGACAACCATGCTCTCACCCGCCCGACCCAAACCCCAGATGGTCGGCAAGATGATACGCCGACTCTTTCCACTCCTCGTGGCCCCTATGACCAAGCAATGCGTATCTGCCTTATCTACCCAGGCATCAAACCGCCCGAAGAGTGACTTCTTCCGCACACCCACCACAAAGCCACCCTCAGCCCCGCCAAGTCCCCCAAGCGTCTGCTGCAGCGACTTCGCATTGCGCCACCTGGCCGTGCCATACGCGCCGCCTCTCGCGCTCCGCACATCGTCTGGCGATACCCCGCGCTCCCTCCTCCGCTGCCTATAAATGGCCCACGCTAACCGCAGCGCAATTACCCCCAGCGGAATCTGCATCCACAGCCACGGCTCGCGCACCTCCTCCCCCCGCAGCACCCGAAGCCCCCTCACAGGGTTATCGACGAACGCTGTCCTCGCCATCTCCACCGCCCGCGGGATGCCAACATCCCCCGCCAAGTAGAACAGCTCGAGGATCAAGGGCACAACAAAAACACTAAGCAGAATTAGAAGCCCCAACAGAAAGACTTTCAACGGCATTCCTCCTCAATTGAAAAAGCGCACCACCAGCCAAACTAAGTGGTACACTCCTAAAATCATCGCCAGTATCCCGACGGTTATCGCCACCTGCACCCCGTACTGCTTAGCTCGTTCCGACCAGCTAGGAGTCTCAATCCTCTCAATCCTGCCGGCCAGAGCAGCCACCCCCCGCAAGAACCGTTCGTCGTTCGCCAGCATCCCCTGCCTGATGTCCGCGATCAGCTGCATTTCCTTTCCAAGCACCTCCGTGTAGATCCTCGCAAACTCCACCTTCTCTTGTCGGGTTTCCGCAAACGACTGAATGACTCGATTTGTAGCCGCCTGCCAGTCCGTGTGCATCTCCCGCACAAAGCGCTCAACCGCCTCCAGCTTAACTATCGCCTCCCTCTCGCCCCCAAGCCTATCTTTTAGCTCTACAAACTCCCTCTGCACCGGCACTACTTCCAGCACCGCCCGCAATAACTCCTTAACCTCCGTCAGCTCCGCCTTTAGGTCCACATATTTGGTCGTATCCGCTGGCCGCTTGGTTACCCCAACCTCGCTCAAGCACGCTCCACCTCCTTCTGTTTATTGATCTCGACGTGTTGCAGACCATCCTGCCGCACACGCGACTTGAGGTATTCCCTCGCCTCCTCAATCCTCAAGCTTGTCCTCCCTTGTCTTAACAGCGCACCCGTCTGCAAAAATAGCGAAGAGGCTTGATTAATGGTCCTACGAGTACGATAGCCCTCTTCTATCCACGACCTCCGCACACCAACCGCACCTTTGATTGCCACCTGCGCTATGCGCTCTCTCAAGTCCTCTATGGCATTTTGCCGCGCTAGCTGCAATTGCTCAGGCCGACTCGTGTGGTAGGCCGCCACTTGCTCAGCAAGCTCGCCGTACTCCTGAACCTGTCTCGCAAACGCAGTCTGTCCCAGCACCAAGTCCGCGACCCTAAGCGCTTCCTCTTTGACCTCAGGGGGCATAAAAGCGAAGAACATCCTGCCTCTGGTAGGCAATGCGAAGGCCAAGGACGTTAAGGCGTTTTGTAGTGTTGCTCTTGCCGCGGACGGCAGCCGCATGGGCTGCGTAAGCAATCCAACGCCAAGCTCCCGCATTCTATCCCTACACATCGTTTTCTCCGCTAGCAGCCGTCGCCTTTCCGGACCGTATATCTCACCCACGAACAGGCCCCGGGCATACCGCAACTCAGATCGTGCAAACTTCCCGTCCCTCCGTCTGCAGCTTTTGTCCCAAAAGATAAGGTGCACATGATAGTGTCCCGGCTCCTTGTGAAAAGCCGCGTACCACCTAAAGTCCCGCTCCTCAATACCCAGCTTGAGCCCTATGTAGGGCATGGTCGCCCGCAGCGTCTCTTCCCATTTGGTGCGGTCGGTATGGCCATATCTAATAGCGTCATCTTCACGAAGCGACAGGATGCCGCGCCATACAATGCCCTCATGGCACTTGGCCTCCCCGGCCACCGCCTTAATATCTACCCCCTCCTCTGCCGATCCGAACAGCCCATGGCTACGCGGACGCTCCTGCAGATACTGCATAAAAATCGCGTTGTCTGTCTCAGGGCTCTCTGCGTCGGGTCTCCTTTCGGACAATTCCACCCCCGGCCTTGTGGCAATGTACTTCACGTGTGCCGCATGTTTGTCTTTGTTTGTGTTAAACGGCTGATAGAACTTAAACTGCATAAAAAAAGGCGCACGGGGCCGCATCCTGACCCTCTCCTTCTCCCCCGTTTAGGGTTTGGGGCATTGGTCTTACGAGGCTACTCGTCTACTGCTCAGGGAGTTTTGCTCGACCGGAAGCCAGTGCAGAGGCGCGGCGATGCAATTCCACCACCCCAGCGACCCCTAAATCCGCTGCGGCCTGGACTCCTAAATACATACCCGTACCCGCGGCAATCGCCGCTTGGACAGCCGCCTTCGTCAAAACAGCCTCCGTCGGGCGAAGCTCATCTCTCACCGTTCTCCGAATCATCAAGGTTAGCTCATCCCCTTCGCCCTGTTGAGCCTCTAGCCCCTCCTTAAGCACGCGACGCATAAGAGCCGATACCGTCTCGCGATTCAGGTCAGCCGCCCGCTTTAAGGATAAATAGGTACCCTCCTCTAACGAAAAGTGCACTCTCGCCATCTTCCCGCCGGATTCCCTTCTCTTGACCATCGCTAAACCTCCTCTCCGTCATCTTCCACTTTGAGGTACTCCACGGCCTTCGCCCGAGCCAAGCGCCGCATCTCGGTAGCGCATCGTTTGTTCGCGACGATAATGCACTCTGCGGATAAATGTGCTGCGGTATATGCTGCCCTAGTAGTCTTGCTTAGTATCTTTTTGATTCGTTTTTCCATTGCCTCGCTGGCGCTCTTAACTTCCGCTGCCACGGCCAGCCTAACTATACCCTTAGCCTCTTCCCCCGCAATCTTGATCGCTGCGGCCTGGAATATGCGCCGAAGCATACCCGCCATGGTCACTCCCTCGCGGCCCGCTGTCGCTCGCACCTCTTCGTAAAGCTCCTGTTCCATCTCCAAGATAACGTTCCTCATCACACCAATCCTTCCGTGCTCTACGTGTTCTTTGTTTCAAAAGAGTAGACCACACATGTGCTCGCACAGGCCCCTTGAGATACGCAAATTTTGCTGTGTTTTCAGGTGTGTCTGCACAGAAAAACACACAACCACGCGTCGTTTTCGGGCCCAACGCACATCCCTTAATACTTCCCCCATCAGGCTTTGCCTGATGATGTGATCGACCCTTATCCTGCACTAAAGCAAGGCATAGGTCATCGACCATTTGCTGAAAAGAACCATCCGGCGACCCACAATGAGTGTGAGCGTTATCGACGCAGATCGTGATTGTGTTGCCGCCCCAGTCGTCCTCAAAAGCAACCATCTTGCCTTCATTGGCGAGGGCCAGTATCTTTTGGAGAATCTCGCGTTCCTTGTTTGGCTCCATTAGACCGCCAGCCCCGTTCTCTGGAGCTCCTCCGCCACCTTCAGGAACCCGCGAGCGTTAGCAAAGCGCGGGTCTTTAACCAATGTGGTCGTAGGGTGCAGCCCGCCTAACGCACGTTCCAGCGCCACAGCCCCTCCCCCCGCCAGAAACACAGTATGGAAGAAGTTAATCTTGTTCCCCCATACCGTCTTCAGTCGATCCTTAATCCCCCTGCCGAGTTCCTGCTTGACGTCCTCCAGCTCACGCGAGAAGTCCATCTCGCGGCCCTTGTAGATCAGTTTCCCGCTCTGTACCAGCCGCATCGACTCCGCGACGTCAAGCTTAGTCCCCGTCCGATCAGCGAACAACTTCTCGGTCGCCGTCTGCAGGTACGACACCCCGACAGGAATAGTCCCGGAAAGATCCTCCCGCAGCACCAACCTGTCTTCCACCAAGAAGACCACAAAATCCGTCGTCTTAAAGCCCACGTCCACCAGCCCGAGGTAGCTGCCCTTGTTCAGATAGCGTTGCCTATCGTCCCAGATAGCGTAGTACACCGCCCCCGCCGCCTGCGGAAACACCGTCGTCTTAGCAAACGAGATTTGCTTCCTCGTGACGCCATCCTTCCTGTGCACGGAAAACACCATCCGCGACAGCATTTCACGAAACTCCTCGCGCTTGTGAATGTACTGCTCTAGCGGGAGTCCCGTGACCAAGTGCACCGGTGCCGGTGTCTGCGGGAACAGTAACAACGCAGCCGCCGCCAACAAGGCCTTGGTGTTCGGGTGCGCAATCTTGTCCTCATCGAAGGCGAAAGACACATTCTTCCCTTCCCGTCTTGCCAAATCCCCCGCGAAAAACTCCCTCCGTCCCTCGCTGTCCGAAATCACGAGGTGAAGCTCCGTCTCCTCCCCCATCCCCGCCCCAAACAAACCCGACAATGGTCTATCATAAGCCTCGCCAACCAGCGAGGGGAACGACACCGCCTTGCCCGTCTCATTGACCCCCTTCACGTAGCCGTAGCCGAGATCAAGCCCTATTTTGAACACCCATTAACTCCCCTTTCGTCAAAAACTTCAAAACTTCCTCACCCACATCCGGATCAAACTGCGTCCCCGCGCCCTTCTGCAGTTCCTCTAGAATCTTGGCCCTATCTAACCGCGGCGCGTAGTGCCTGCCCCTGTACATCGCATCGAGCGCATCGCACACTGAGATGACCCGTGCCGCATGCGGAATCCTCCTGCCCCGTAGCCCGTCAGGGTAGCCGTCCCCATCCCAGCGCTCGTGGTGGTGCCTGGCCGCCCTCACAATCTCTTCCGCAAAACCCTTGGCCCGCAGCCAATCGGCC
The DNA here is from genome assembly GCA_018335585.1 of Selenomonadales bacterium. NCBI lineage: Bacteria > Bacillati > Bacillota > Negativicutes > Selenomonadales > Selenomonadales bacterium. Next base: position 1,133 of record JAGXRZ010000013.1, on the reverse strand, counting down.
CCGGCTACTGCATGCCTCTGAACCTCTGCCAGATCACGCCCATAAAGCCGCCCGGGTCTTAAGAGCAGATTGGTGTCCACTAGGTACTTCCCGATATCGTGGCTCAGCCCCGCCTGAAACACCAACCGCGAGCTCCAGACGCCCATTCTCTCCGCCACGACCATCGCCAGAAGTCCAACCCGAATGTGATGCTCCTTTAGTTCCTGTCGCCACACACCTAGCCCGTGCACGTCCCCGACTGTCGCCGCGAGGTCTTTGATAAAATCACCTCTCGACACTCACCCGGAGCGGATATATTTTGGTCACCCTCCCGTTCACAGTGACCTCGTCGATCTGCATAAAGTCCCCATTTTCCCAAGCCGGAACCTCTACCTCACACCCCAAGTCCCACAAGACGCTCGCGCACTTAATGGCAACCCCATAGGTAACTCGATTACGCTTGATGTCTCCCGCCCGAGCACACGCATTAACACTCCTCGCGGATTCGAGTAAATCACCCTTCAGTTTTTCAATTAAATGGTCTATAAGATAGCCCGGTGTATTTACGAATCGCGGCAAAAGCCCCTCTTGCATATGTGTCCCCGCCCTTCTCTAAATCATTAACCACACTAAAAGATACCCCACGCAAATGGCCGGGACGAAGGGTAGAGCTTCCCGCGTCCTCCGCAAAACCAATGCATAGGCAATAAACACAGCGCACGCTAAAAGCAGCACCACCCATATCCCCATTCCTTCGCCCACGGCCAACGCCGTGAGAATCTTGACGTCCGCCCCGCCAATCCCACCAAAGTGCCAGAAGACGTAGAGGACGCCAAATACCAACCCGACACCGGTCAAGACCTGTATGAAGGGCGGCCTGTTCAAGGCCACCCTCCCCAAAGATAAACCCAGAAGAAAACCGGGGTATGCGTTTCTAACCTGCATCCCCCGGATGTCCTCGATTGCCGCAAACAACAGCGCCCCTATCACGAGGGCGTCTATCAAGCGTATGAGCATGTTGAGCCTTAGTATCCCGAGGAGGGTGGCGGCGGAGCTGGGATTTCTTCCGGAGGAGGCTGGCCGCCGCCAGACGGAGGCGGAGCTGGGATTTCTTCCGGAGGAGGCTGGCCGCCGCCAGACGGAGGCGGAGCTGG
>JAGXRZ010000012.1 GCA_018335585.1 Selenomonadales bacterium | reverse complement strand
GGGGCACGGTGTCGCCGGTGATGTCGGCGATACCGGGAGAGAAGTGAACAGGTCGGCCCATTTCGGTGGCGCGGCCGATAGCTTCCTCCATAGCGTCAAGACCGGCGATACGGCGCAGCGTGGGAATGAATGTTCCCCGCTTAGCTACCCACACGACGATTACTACCACCAAGGAAGCGACGATCAGCGCATAGAAACCAAAGATGTTACCCTTAACTAGTTCCATTTTTTCACCTCCTCAAGTCTTTCTCTTTCTGCGCACAGGCACAGAAACTCTTATGCGTAGCTTGCGAAGGCAAGCCTAGCTTACTAAAACAATATTCACGTCAAGCACCTGAATTCCTTCTCTGCCCTGAGAAAAACTTAAAAATTTTTTGGGGACGGAGGAGTGTCGCAGAGGGACGGAGGAGAGCGACAATGTCGTCGCAGAGGAAAAGCAGACTGGGCGAAAACATGGACATCTCTCGCTGGCAGAAAGCAGGAGGCGACAGAAACTCTGTAGGGACGTGCGTTTCGCACGTCCGCGGACGTGCCATAGGCGGCCTGAGGGAAGCATGTCGCGCTCCTCCGTCCCTCTGAGACACTCCTCCGTCCCTCTAAAATTGTTACACAATTATAATAGCAGATACTTATGCACAGCAAAAAACCCGCCGCAGCGGGAAATAGTCTGTGTTTCTCATGTAAGCTCAACGAGGAATGTTCTTTCGGCCGATTTCTCACTTGCTGTCGCGTCGGCAGGTAATTACTCCCTGTTGCGGCCTGCTTTTTGCCCTGTTTTGCGCAACGTCTCCAGCAAAACCTTTAGCTCGGTGAGGCCAGCCGCCACGAGGTTTTCAAGAATGCTAACGGACTCAACTGTGAAGAGAAAGCTAAAGACCACAGTCTTGCTGAGGGCCGACGCTACTTCCAGATTGGCGATATGTTGCACCTGCGCCGCGAGGATACCAAGCGTGAAATAAGCAATAAGCTTAACGAAGGTCCCCGTAAACGCTTTCTGACTCGAGAGGTATCCGCCGCGCATGGCTGCTGTAACTCCCCCGTAGTTAACGACAATGCTTACCAGTTTGGTGATGAGGTCAAGCAACACGGCAATCAACACGGCCAAAAAAGCTGCGTCCGGTTCGACTAAGTAGTAGAAACCGGCCGAGAGTAGAGAGAGAAGCCTCACCCACCGCTGCTCAAGCGCGTCAACCCAGACTGTGTAAAGATGCATATTTCCACTCCTTCCTCATATATAGTGCGGAGAGGGCCGCTTAGCCCCCTCCGCTTTGTGCCTAGCCTAGGATTTGCTCTACGCCGCGGCTGACGACACGCGCCTCGGCAGCGGTAACGAGCCGACCGCCCAGAGATACAAAGGCATTGTGAGTCAAGATATCGGACATTACCGCCGACACCTGCTGCGCAGTTAAGTCATCGCGCGGGTCTACGACCGAAATGGTTACGTTTCTGCCGAGCTCATTGACAAACACCATCTGCAAAGTCTTGTTCATAGTGAACCTCCTTTCACGGTTTCTTGTGGACTTTTTTGGGGACGACTAGGTTCACGTCTAGAGAGGCAACACTCTCGCCTCGTCAATGCGGTGGATGTACACCACGGGATGCTTCTGCAGGCTGCCGAGGGCATTTCCAATCGTTAGCACGCTAGCATCGGTTAAGGCATCGTTCATGCGGTTGTAAGTACGGTGACGGAGCACGGGCGTGCCGTCGGGCGCGAGACCGGTTTGTACACTGACGCGGAGCCTAGACGGCTGATTTTCACGCATAGCCATTTATTTCACCTCCCCTTCTTTGGCTTTGGTCGGCCGACCACTGCACATAGCATACTAGGCGGTAGCAAATGGCGCGAAGCGCGAGTTTGCGGCAAGTACGGCTACTTTCTAGGTAAAAACAACGGCATATCCGACAAAAAGGCTTGAGTTCTGGCAAAGTGGCCTTTAGGATAAGAGAAAGCAAACAAAAAAAGAGGGCTTGCGCCCTCTCTCTCTAGTACGTGCCCTGTTTGTTAACTAGCGACCGTTCCGCCATTTCGATCATCTTGCGGACCATGTGTCCGCCTACTGCACCACAGTCGCGTGAAGAAACGTGTCCCCAGTAATCCTCGCTACCTTGATGAACCGGAATCCCAAGCTCGGCCGCTATTTCATATTTCATGTTGTCAAGAGCCTTATGAGCTTCGGGCACTACCTTCCGCCCAATTTGCGCGCTGCCTTTAGCCACGCTTATCAACTCCTTTCGTGTTTAGGTTGCCCTAAACGGCGCAGGAGATGTAGGCAACATTTTGGGCAAACTTCTATTATTAGCTGTGGCAAAAGAAGTTATACTAAGGGGGTAATCGCCATTTCTAGCATAAAAAGCATTGACGTCGCACGCGCGGCGCTCGCCATTAGTTTAACGCAAAGCAAGAGCGAAGAAACCAGCGCAAAAATGGGATTTCGACGCTCCGGCATTACCGCTACCGCATTTTCTATTTCCGGCGACTTTATCCCCTCGATTCAACAGTGGATTGCCTCTGCTCTAGAAATTTCCAAATCAGATGGCATTATCTGTGGTTCGTTTGTCGACTCGGGCGCCGTCGTCGGCGCTACGCGCGAAGCACTCGCACAGGTAATGCCAAAAGCCGTGGGACTAAACATAGCGGGCAAGATAGGCATCGCCTACTGCAACGAAAATTTGGCCGTTGCGGTACTAATTGGCATTGGTTTGATGGACCTGCATGACGTAGCGGTTGGCCTCGGACACCGCGCGGTGGAGCGCGTCACTGAGCATTCCTAGATGTGGTGACGGCGCTGATGCCTAGCGCACATTCTATGCGCTTCTTCTGCAGCTCGCAGTGTAGCGCGTCCGGCTGCAAAAAGGTGCCGTTGCTGTGATAGGCGTGGGCGTGACAACCCCCGCTGCAAAATAACTTGGCCCAACAGCGCAGGCATTCAGGTTTGTGGTAAATGTTGGCCCGATTAAACTCCTGCGCTAGGTTAGGCGCGGTTACGCCGGCAAAAACCGTGCCCATGGCAAACTTATCTTGCCCTACGAACTGGTGACAGGGGTATAAATCGCCGGCGGGAGTTACGGCTAGGTAATCGCATCCCGCCCCACACCCGCTGACGCGTTTGCCAAAGCAAGGCCCGCCGTAAGTCGCTAGGTTAAAGTGAAAGAAGTTAAAAGGTGCTCCTTCGTCCTGCTTGGCCAGGTAAAACTCGGCTAGGCGCTCGTACTCTAAGCACAGAGTAGCTAAGTGTTCGCGCGTCAGAGCGTAAGGCTCACCTGCCCCGCCTACGACGGGCTCCAGCGAGATTTCGCGCAAGCCTAGGTCGTAGAGGTGCGCGACGTCTAAGGTAAAATTAAGGTTGTGCGCGGTGTAAGTGCCTCGCACATAGTAGTTTTTCCCGCCGCGGTACCGGGCAAACTCCTGCACGGCTTGACTAACCGTGTGGTAGCTCCCCGTGCCGCAGGCATAGGGTCGCATTTGGTCGTTTACATCTTCGCGCCCGTCTAAGCTGAGAACGACGGCCATTTGTTTTTCGTCGAGAAACTTGACGACATCCTCATCGAGCAACGTCGCGTTTGTCGTCAACGTAAACCGGATGACCTTGCCAAACTTTTCTGCCTGTGCTTCGCCGTAGGCGACGACTTCGCGCACCACAGGGAAATTAAGCAGCGGCTCCCCGCCGAAAAAATCCACTTCGAGATGCCGCCTTGAGCCTGACGACGCAAGCAGAAAGTCGATGGCCGCCCGGCCGGTGGTTACGTCCATTAACGCGCGCTCAAAGCCGAAATCGCCTGTGCCGGCAAAGCAGTAGCGACAGCGCAGGTTGCAGTCGTGGGCGACATGCAGGCACAAGGCCTTTACCTCTGCCGAGTGGTCTTCGGTCGGCGTGGGTTCCGGCGGCATTTCGGTATCGATTAGGCCTGCGGCTGTCAGTTCTTCTGCTTCGGCCAGGGCTTGTGTCAGCTCGGGCAAAGAAAAACGCGCGGAGAGAGCCGCGCTGATTTCCTCTCTGGTGTGGTCAGGCCAAAGCTTTAGCACCTCTCCGGCTACCTCATCTACCTCTAGCAGCGTGCCGGTAATAGGGTCAAGCGCTAAAGTCTTGCCTCTAAACTTAAAGACATGCATCTTAGGACTTAACGGTTTTGGCAAACCTGATTGCCGACGGTGCAAGAGGTCTTACACGCGGACTGGCAAGACGTCTGGCATTCCTTGCAAGCTTTTTGCGCGGCGGTAGATTTAATTGTCCCGCGGGCGATCACTTTAATGTGCTTGTTCATAGCTAACACCCCCATAAGTTTCACTTGATTGTACCACATCCCCCGCCCGCAGAACACACGTAGCGCGGTGGCAGCGATGGTTGACAAACAAAACTAAGGCAAATAAAATCGGGAAGGCAGTAAATAAACGATATAGTTCGGAGGAAGCGAAAGTTGCAGCACTCGGGAGCACAGCGTACTTGGCAAGGCATAATGCTCTTTTATCTGGTGGCACTCATAGCAATGGGACTTTTTTGGCCTGGTAGCGAGAATTTGGCAGAGGGTCTGGGGCAAATACTTCGGTCTCCTAGCCTTTTGCTTAGCGACTATATGGTGATTGGGGGACCCGGCGCGGCACTCGTTAACGCCGGGCTAGTCGGGCTGATTGGACTCGCTCTAGTAGCGTTCAGCGGGGCATCCCTCGCGGGGAGCAGTATCGCCGGCATCTTTACTATGGCGGGCTTCGCTTTGTTTGGCAAAAATCCGCTTAACGTCCTGCCGATTATCGCCGGTGTATACCTCTTTAGTCGCGCTAAGCAAGTTCCTTTTAAGACGTATTTGGGCGCGGCTATGTTTGGGACAGCCATTGCGCCGCTCGTGAGTCAGGTGGCGTTTGGCTTTGAGTTGCCGCTCTTCACGGGCCTGGCGGCGGGTTTGGCGGCAGGGTTTGTTATGCCGGCGCTAGCTACGCACCTCTTGCCTAATCATCAGGGCCACAACCTGTATAACATCGGGTTTACGGCCGGAATCCTCGGCACGTTGGCCATGTCTATGCTCAGGGCCGTCGGCCATACTTCCGTGCCGGTAATGCACTGGAGCACGGAGCACACAGCGGCTATGTCATTGGCTTTCGGCGTCTATTTTGTCTCGATGATTCTCTTAGGCCTGCTCCTGCAGGGGACATGGCACGGAGTCGGGGAGATTCATAAGCAGAGCGGAGTTCTCGTCAGCGATTTTACGGCGCTTACGGGTTTCGCTACTACATTTATTAATATGGGCCTCATGGGTTTAATGAGTCTATTGTACTTGTGGTTAGTCGGTGGAGACGTCAACGGCCCCACACTAGGAGGCGTGCTCACGATAGTAGGGTTTGCCGCTTTCGGCAAGCATCTAAAAAACTCCCTGCCTGTGATGGCCGGTGTATGGGTTGCTTGTTTAATCCTAGTGCCCGACGCAGCACAGCCCGCCCCGCAGTTAGCGGCTCTCTTTGGCACCACCCTCGCTCCTATGGCCGGTAGTTTCGGTCCTTTAGTTGGTTTGGCGGCAGGTTTCTTGCACTTAAACACGGTAATGCACGTCGGGGTAATGCACGGGGGAATGAACCTCTACAATAACGGTCTGGCCGGCGGCCTTGTCGCGACTATCATGATTGCGCTAATCCGCGCTTTAACCCCCGCGAAAAACTGAAGCAAAAGGGACGGAGCTTTTTGCTTCTTGCGGAATACACACAGCCCTGCTATCATATGTTTTACTACGAACGTATGTTTGGGGGCACGTGCACATGTCCAAGAAATATAACGAACCGGTACTGGCCTACTGCGCACAGGAAAAGCTTCACGCTTTTATCTGGCGCGGTAGGCTTTATAAAGTGCAAAAAGTAATCGGCACTTGGACGGTAAACAGCGGGTGGTGGCAAAAGCAGCCGGCTCACCGGCGGCATAACGTAGTGTCGGCGCAAAGTAGCTTCGGCGGCAGCGGCGTTTTTGAACTCTATTGCGAAGGGCAAAAGAAGAAGTGGTTTTTGTTTAAGGTACTTGACTGATGTTTGCCCATCTCCACGTTCATTCGCACTTTAGCTTTAAGGATGCAACGCCCTCGCCGCAAGCCTTAGCTAAAAAGGCAGCGGAGTGTGAGATGCCTGCCGTAGCCATAACCGACCACAACACGTTAGCCGGCGCCGTGCGATTCTATAAGGCCTGCCGCGAGACAGGGGTAAAACCCATTGTCGGGTGCGAGGTAACGCTTGACACAGGGCAGCACTTAGTGTTGCTAGCCGTAGACCTTAGCGGCTACAGCAACCTTTGCCGCTTGGTAACGGCAATGCACCTAGGCGACCCCGGCAAAGAACCAAAGGCTAAGCTGACGCAGATGGCCTCACACAGCGCAGGCGTAATTTGCCTGACCGGCTGCAATCACTCCAAATTCGCGCAGGCTACATCCGCTTTGGCCAAAGCTTTTTTAGGCGACTTGCGCGACATCTTCCCTTTGCGGCTGTATGTGGAACTAGAAAACAACCTGACTCCGGCGAGTTCGGCTGTTATGCGGCGCCTTGCTTCTTACGCCGCGGAGTTCAACTTACCGCTTGTCGCCACGAATAATGTGCATTTTCTGCATGCCCGCGAACACCGCAGTCGCGATGTGCTTACAGCCATGGGTGAAAACACTACGATACTGCACCAAAGTAGCGCGCGTCACCCAAACGCAGAGCGGTATTTTAAAAGCGCACAGCAGATGCGCGAAGTTTTTGCCCACTACCCTGAAGCTATCGCCAATACCCTAGTAATTGCCGAGCAATGTAACCTCAAGCTGCCGCTTGGGCAGTATCACTTCCCCTATTTTTCGCTCCCACCCGGCCAAGACGGGTTTTCCTACTTGCGCGAGCTTGCGTTTGAGGGTGCAAGGGAGCGCTACCCAAACACAGCACTGCCGGCGGAACGGTTAGAATATGAGCTCGCGGTGATTAAGCAGCTAGGCTTTGTCGAGTACTTTTTGGTAATGTGGGATATCGTGAACTTTGCGCGCCGCGAGGGGATTCGCTGCGCGGGGCGCGGCTCAGCCGCCGACTCGTTAGTTGCCTATGTGCTCGGGATGACGTCGGTTGACCCTGTGGCCCACGCCTTGCTCTTTGAACGCTTTTTAAACCCAGAGCGACAGGGCATGCCCGATATTGACATAGATTTTGACTCTGCGCGCCGCGATGAAGTCTTGGCCTACGTCTACCATCGCTATGCCGCCGACAAGGTAGCCATGGTCGGCACGGTTAATACCTTTAATGCCCGCAGCGCCTTGCGCGAAGTGGCCAAAGCCCTCGCTCTCCCGCCGGCGGAAATCGACCGCCTGGCAAAACTTATGCCGCATACGGCAGCAAGTAATATACGCAAGGCCATCGACACCTTGCCTGAGCTGAAAAACTTCCCGCGAGGCAAACTCTACCAAGAGATACTAGACATCTGCGCGGACTTAGACGGCGCACCGCGTCACTTAAGCGTGCACTTAGGCGGGGTGGTAGTAAGCCGCGATGCTCTGACAGACCTAGTGCCACTGCAGTGGAGCGCTAAGGGCGTTATTATCACCCAATACGACAAAGACGATATCGAGGCCCTAGGCTTAGTCAAAATGGACTTGCTCGGGCTTAGGATTCTCTCCGCAATGCAAAGTACCGTCGACTCCTTACGCGCAGAGGGTACAGAGCTTTGTCTGGAATCTTTGCCGCTTGACGACGCCAAGACCTATGAACTGCTGCGAAGCACCCGCACGGTCGGCGTATTTCAGCTAGAGAGCCCCGGCATGCGCGAGCTCTTGGGCCGACTGCAGCCTACGCAGTTCGCCGACGTCTTAGCCAACATTGCCCTTTTTCGCCCCGGCCCTATGCAGGCCGACATGGTTAGCCCGTTTATTGCGCGCCGTCACGGGGTAGAGGCCGTAAAATTTGCTCACCCCTGCCTGGCGCCTATTTTGGGTGAGACTTATGGCGTAATCATCTACCAAGAACAAGTGCTGCAGGTCGCGGCAGTAATGGCCGGGTTTACGCTCGGGCAGGCAGACCTCCTGCGGCGAGCCATGACGCGGCACTGTCCGCCGGAGCAAATGGAACGCATCCGCCAAGATTTTAGACACGGCTGTCAAGCGCGCGGCATCGATGCGGAAGTTACCGAGCAGGTATTTGCGCAGCTCTCTGCTTTTGCCGCTTACGGCTTTAACAAGGCCCATGCGGCTACTTTTGGGTTGACTGCTTATCACACTGCTTACCTTAAGGCGCATTATCCCGCGCATTTCTTGGCTAGCCTGCTCAATCACCAGCCCATGGGGTACTACCCGGCACGCGTTATCCTAAATGAAGCAAGGGTTATGGGTATTAAAATACTTCCGCTTGATATTCTGCAGAGCAGCTTCGACTCTACCGTCGAAGACGGCGCTATCCGCGTAGGGCTTAAGCATATAGCGGCGTTAACAAGGGAGCACTATCACTGCCTAGAGACACGCAGGGAGGCCGCTACTTGGTCAACATTCAGCGACGCCCTGGAGGGCCTGCCGTTTCCTTTAGCCGTGTGGGAAAAATTGCGGGAGGCGGGAGCGCTAGATAGGTTTGGGCCGCGGTCTAAGCTAACCCAGACGTTACTTGCGCATTTTGCTGGCGACCGCCGCCGCGAGGCAGGGCACGCTTGGAGCGAAAGGCTGCTAGTCGGTGAGGAGGCGGCAGGCTACGCGGAGCAAGATAACGGCTATGGCAAAAACGACGAAACAGGCCTAGCAGTCAGCTTAAAGGAGCGTCTATGGGGCGAGCTTAATACTACCGGCCTTTGTTATACCGCTCATCCCCTAGCACTCTTCGCCACGTATTTTAGCAGTCTCAAAATAACCACGAGCAGAGAGTTAGACGAACTTCCGCACGGCACAAAAGTGCGCGCGGCGGGGATGATTGTCTCGCGACAAACCCCGCCAACGCGCAGCAAGCAAAGAGTTATTTTCTTGACCATGGAAGACCACACCGGACTTATCGATGTCGCCGTGTTTGCGTCAGCACAGGAAAAGTACGCGCGTTATGCGCTTACGTCCACCTTACTGCTTGTCGAGGGGACGCTTCGCAAAACAGGTGTGTGCGGAGCAAGCATCACCGCTCTTAGAGTGCTGGATTTACGCGAAGCGATTAGGGGGAAGGTTTGAGCCGTGAAGCAAAAGGCTCCGTCCCTTTTGCTTCCCACGGGCGGCGGGCGCGGGGAGCGCCGAGGATTTCGGCCCAGACGACGCCAAGGCGCGCGGCTTGCTGGTCGATAGCGACAGCGGGGCGCGCTACCCTCACAGGCGGCATGTCCGGCGAAGACGCAGCCATCTGCTGCGCAACGGGCGCTACGGGCTGCCAAGCAGGCGGTGCGGGGATGGGTTCTCTCTTTTGTTCGACTGCGGGTTGTGTTCGCCGCGGCCTAGTAGGGCCATAGTTCCTAGGGTAGTACTCTGGTTTCATGCCCATCGTTGTCTACTCCTCGCCGTTTCTTTAACCCTTTTCCTGGTCACTGCACTTAGTGCTCTCAGGTTTGCCGATAGACTGCCGCATCTCGGTATCCGACTTGATGTTTTGCATGTTGAGATAATCCAGTACACCAAGCCTACCTGCCCTCAGCGCGTCAGCCATGGCTAGGGGTACTTCCGCTTCTGCGGCCACAACTTTAGCGCGCATCTCCTGCACGGCGGCTAGCATTTCTTGCTCTCGCGCTACTGCCATGGCGCGCCGCTCTTCCGCTTTTGCTTGGGCAATGCGCTTGTCGGCTTCAGCTTGGTCGGTCTGCAGCTGCGCGCCGATATTCTTACCAACGTCAACATCGGCAATATCTATCGAGAGAATCTCGTAGGCGGTTCCGGAATCAAGGCCCTTGTTAAGCACCGTGCGTGAAATCTTGTCTGGGTTCTCGAGGACTTCCTTGTGTGTTTCAGCTGAGCCAATCGTCGTGACGATTCCCTCGCCTACACGGGCAATAATCGTCTCTTCTCCTGCTCCGCCCACCAGACGGCTAAGATTAGCCCGTACGGTGACGCGAGCTTTGGCACGCACTTCGATGCCATTCTTAGCAACCGCCGATACCACTGGGGTTTCGATTACTTTGGGGTTCACACTGACCTGCACGGCCTGCAACACGTCGCGTCCGGCTAGGTCAATCGCCGCCGTGCGCTCAAAGCCGATGTCGATGCCCGCCCGCTGCGCCGCAATGAGTGCGTTGACGACGCGGTCTACGTTGCCACCGGCGAGGAAATGTGCCTCCAGCTTATTGACGTCTAGCCCCAGCCCGGCTTTGTTTGACTTAATCAGCGCGTTGACAATACGCGCCGGAGGCACACGCCTAAGGCGCATTCCGATAAGCGTCACAATACCTACTGGCACACCTGCGGCCAGCGCGGCAATCCAAAGACCTAGCGGCACAAAGCTTAAGAAAATAGAGACACCGAAGAAGATTAGCGCCAGGAGAAACAGAGTTTCGGGAATGATCGGCATTTGTCTACCTCCTTTATTTGTCTTTCGGACGAACTACGATGCGGGTGCCCTCGGTTTTTACGACGACAACAGCAACACCGGCTTCAATAAAAGCCCCGTCGCTGACTACGTCCATGCGCTTGCCCAAGATGTCGGCAATGCCGGCGGGGCGAAGGGTGGTAATGGCGATGCCGACAGAACCTACGAGGCTAGCCTCATCGCTAGGAGCGACGTAGCCGCGGTCTTTCGTTTCCGCATACCTGAGTATGATTTGCGACCATACCGGGGAACGTCGAATCAGTCGAATGCCCAGCAAGAAGAGCAATACTGCTACTCCAAGGGCCACAAGAATCATGCGCACGCCTTGCCCAGTGTCAAGCGCCGACCACGCTACCGCCGTAAACACGGCTGCAGTGCCGCTTAGGCCAATGATGCCAAAGCTTGGAATGAACGCTTCGATTACTAACAGCAATAAACCGGCTACGAATATCACGATAACCTCCCTTCCCGCAAGACCTGCGAAGATATGACCGCCAAAGAACAGCGCAAAAGCAAGCAACCCGATGCCACCCGTCAAAACAAACTCGCCGGTGGACATGGCGATAGCAAGCGCAGCCATCCCAATTCCGAGCAGAAGTGTAGCAACGACCGGGTCGGTGAGAAAACGCGCCAGCAGTTCGGCCGGGGCCTTGGGCACGGAACGCAACTCGGCGGTGGCTAGGCCCAGCTCAGCTAAGAGGTCGTGCAAATGGCCAAATACCCCGTCTATAAAGCCTATTTCCTGCGCTTGGGTGTAGGTTAAGGTCAACAGGGTGTCTTCAGCGTCTAGATTGGGAATAACAATAGACATACGCACCATCGCGGCCGCGATTTCCGGGTCCTTGCCCTGCCGCTCGGTCACGGAACGCATACGCGCTTCCCAGGCGGAGAGCGTCTTTTCGTCGGCGGCCTGGCCGTCCATGCGCCGCGGTTCGGCTGCGCCAATTACACTGCCCGGCGCCATATACATCTTTTGCGCCGAGAGCGCGAGGAATGCGCCAGCGGACAAAGCGTTATAGCGAATGTACGCGTAGACCGGCACGCGTGAATCGTGGATAAGGTCGCTAATGTCAAACGCCGCCGACAACAGCCCCCCCGGCGTGTCGATTTCGAGGATGATGGCTCGAGCATTTGCGCCCTCCGCCTCGGCGAAAGCCCGCTGCAAGTAGCGCAACATACTCGCGTCGACGATGCCGCTTACGGGGATAGCAAACACTACCTCCGTCTCGGCCTCCGCCGGCAGCGGGAACATAAGGAGGTAAGGCAGCAACAGCACGGTTACAAGACCTGCCATAAGCGCCTTAGTCGCTTTAACTTTCATGGAGCACCTCCCCCAAGTGTCTTGTTACCATTGTATAGCAAATGGGTCACAAATTAAATAGCCCATATCTATACTACGAGATATGGGCACGTGTGTTTCATCGGCCAAGAAATAACCCGGGCGACCCCGGGTTATGGCTTACGTCGCAGTCTGGGCCGTGGCGCAAGCGTCGCCCCAACCGCGCCACAGATTACTGCGCCGGCTATCCGCCATAGCGCGAGCGCAGCTGCGGGCTCAGCCAAGACCAATCTGCCGAGCAAGAGCACGAGGAGACCGTATAACAAACCGACTATCCCGCCGTGGATAAGAGCGGCGCGGTGCGCGCTGCCGCCGGCAGTAAACCCACCCCACAAGACACTAAAGACGCCGGTAACAGTAGCTATAAGCGGCAAATGCTCGTCGGTCAAGGCGGTATATGTCACTACGGCGCTCACAACCGCGAAAAGCACGAGCGATAAGATAAAGGCGGAAAGGGTGCCACGAAGCAGAGCGCGCGGCTCCAGCAAAGGCCCAGCTGACGCAGTATCCTGACTTAGTTTACGGCGCGAAGAACCGCGCCGTGAAGCAAAAAGCTCCGTCCCTTTTGCTTCCATACCCCACCTCCTTAGAGCTGTGGTATACCCTATGTCCTAAGCAGGCGCGATAGAACTTCGCGGGCGAAGTCGCCGCTTCTGTCGTCCTTAATTGCTTGGCGCAGGTCGGCCATCAGGCGCAGCAGGAAGCGCAGGTTGTGTATCGAGATAAGCGTAAGCCCTAGGACTTCCTCGGCTTTAATTAAATGGCGTACGTAGGCCCGGCTAAAGTGTTGGCAGGTATAGCAGTCGCACCCGGCTTCAATGGGCGCAAAGTCTTCCGCATAGGTGGCATTGCGCACCACAACTTTGCCGTCTGCCGTCAGGGCCGTGCCGTTACGGGCGACGCGCGTGGGCAAGACGCAGTCAAACATATCGATGCCGCGGAGGACGCCCTCTACCAAGCAGTCTGCGCTGCCTACACCCATCAGGTAGCGCGGCTTGTCTTTTGGCATGAGTGGCACGGTGCTCTCCAGCACTTCGTACATTAAGGGCTTTGGTTCCCCTACGCTTAGGCCGCCTAGCGCGTAGCCCGGAAAGTCGAGCTCTACCATGGCTCTAACGCTATCGGCCCGCAAGTCCTTATACATCCCGCCCTGAATAATGCCAAAGAGAGCTTGCTCGCTAGGCTTCGCGTGGGCTTTGCTGCAGCGCTCGGCCCAACGTATGGTGCGCTCCAGTGAGTTCTTGGCGTAAGCGTAGTCCGCCGGATAAGGCGTGCATTCGTCAAAGCACATAATAATGTCTGCGCCGAGGGCGTTCTGCACCTGTGTCGCCAGATCGGGGCTTAAAAACTGCCGCGAACCGTCGAGGTGCGACCTAAACTCCACGCCCTCTTCCGTAATCTTTCGCAGCTCGTTCAGAGAGAAAACCTGAAAGCCGCCGCTGTCGGTGAGAATACTTCCCGGCCACTGCATAAAGCGATGCAGTCCCCCCGCCCTTTCCACCAAGGTGTGGCCGGGCCTTAAGAAGAGGTGGTAGGTGTTGCTTAAAATTATTTCTGCACCTAGGGCGGTAAGTTGCGCCGGGGTAAGCGTCTTGACGGTGGCTTGGGTGCCGACCGGCATAAAGACAGGTGTGTTAAAGCTCCCATGCGGGGTAGTGAGGACGCCGAGCCGCGCCCCGGTCTGCCGGCAGGTTTTCTCTAGTTTAAACTTAATGGCCAAATGCTTCACTCCTAGATAATTAGCATGGCATCGCCAAAGGAGAAGAACCGATAACGCTCCGCAATGGCAGCTTGGTAGGCGTTTAACACATTCTCTCTGCCGGCAAGTGCCGCGACAAGCATAATTAAGGTTGACTTTGGCAGGTGAAAATTAGTGATTAGGCCGTCAACGGCGCGAAAGTGATGCCCGGGGTAGATAAAGATGTCCGTCCAGCCTAAAGATGCCGGTACGAACCCTTTGTCGTCGGCAATAGTCTCTAGGGTGCGGAGCGGCGTTGTACCCACGACGACCACCTTGTTGCCTCGCTCCCGCGCTCTGTTGATAGCCAGAGCGGTATCCGGTTTTACCTCAAAGTACTCGCTATGCATTTTGTGCTCGGCAATGTCATCCACTTGCACGGGCCTAAATGTGCCAAGGCCGATGTGCAGCGTCAGGAAGACAATTTCTATGCCCTTGTCTCTTATCTCGTCAAGCAAGCCTGTAGTAAAATGCAGCCCCGCCGTAGGGGCGGCCGCCGAGCCGAGGTTCTTGGAGTAAACGGTCTGATACCTTTCTTTATCCGCGAGTTGCGTCTTAATGTAGGGGGGAAGCGGCATTTCTCCGAGGCGGTCAAGCGCGGCGTAGAAGTCGCCCTCTACGTTAAAGCGCAGGACTTTTCCGCCTGCAGCGGTGTCGCCGAGGACGACAGCCGTCATTTCACCGTCGCCAAACTCAACCTCTGTACCTACACGCAGGCGCTTGCCCGGGCGCGCCAATACTTCCCATTCGTAGCCGTCTGACAGCGTCTTGAGCAGCACCACTTCAATGACTGCGCCGGTACTGCGCTTTCGCCCGAGCAGGCGAGCCGGCAAGACCTTAGTGTCGTTAAGCACTAGGACATCGCCCGGGGTTAGGTAGCTTAAGACCTCGGAAAAGCGGCGGTGTTCTATCGCCCCGTTATCTTTATGTAGCACCAGCAAACGGGAAGCCGCCCTCTCCGGCAGCGGATGCTGCGCTATGAGTTCGGGCGGCAGAGAGAAATCAAAATCGCTAAGTTTCACGGTCGCACTCCCTTCACTAATGCGGTATATCGGCTAGCAAAATGCCGCGATAGTAATGTTCCAAGATTTGGCGGTAGTTATGCCCGTGTTCCGCCATACCGCGCGCGCCCCATTGGCTCATGCCTACGCCGTGCCCCCAACCGCTGCCGACAAAGGCAAAACTACTAGGTGCCGAACTGATAGTGCTGTTCGCGCTTGCGCTGCGCACGGTGTGCTCTCGCGCTAGAGGCACAGGCTGCACACCGGTGGCCGTCGCCACATGCGCGCCGTGCAGCCCGGGCAGGCTAGACGTCCCATGCGCGCTCTGCACTGCCACGGGGGCCGCGCGGCCCGTAACCGTATACATAGTGGAGCGCAACGCAAACAGGCCGGCGCTGCCGTCCGGCAGTCTAGGCTGCTGGCGCGTAAGTGACAGGCGGCCCGCCGTGCCGATTATCGTCAGATTCGACACGCGCCCTGAAGGGAAACGGCTCTCCACTTGGAGCGCGAGAACGTCGCCTACATCTGTGCCGTTAAAACGCGCAATCTCCCGCATTTGCGCTTGGGTAAGCTCGCGTTCCCATCTAGCCTGCGTAGAACCCGCTAATGCGCCAAACGGATCCGGTACGCCAATTAGATATGGGATTGCCCTTGTCCAGACGTTCTCTACATTTTCGGTATGTCCGCCGCTGTCGGAGTGATAAAAAGTAGAGGCGGGTCGGCCGTTAAAGAGGGCGACGACGCCGCGCGTCTCGTCGACGGCTTGATTCGAGTTTGGGTGTTCCCACTCGACCCCGCCGTAGGCCTGGCAACACGTGCTTAAGTGACACAGGTCAAAGCCCAAAGCAGCGTGCTTATTGCGGTTGGCATAAGCGTACGTGCGCGCCACAACCGCCTGAGCTTTGAGCGCTTCTAGATGCCAACTCGCGGGCATTTCTCGCGGCACTACGCCTTTAAGGTAATCATCTACATGCATAAGACTAACGACCATAAATCGGTTTGAATGGTTTAGCGTAAACTCAAAAACGCCACGGTGCTGCCGCCCTTCCACACTCATAAAAGCTCCGCTCGTCTGTGCGCGCAGTATGAGTCCAGACAAGTTAGCGTAAACAAACAAGAGTCTCCCGTCTTGACTAATCACGTGCATGCGCCTGAAGTCGCCGGGGAGAGTTTCCCATACCAGCTCCGGCGTAGCGAGAGCTAAGGCTCCCCGCACCGAGTCGATTAAGGTAGTATCCGTGGCATAGCCTACTGCTACGCGCCAAGCGCCGTCAAAGTGGAGCCTGCCCACGAGGCCGGCCACCGCTAACCGCTCGCGAATGATTTCTGCCTCTTCAATAGCGGAAAAGGGAGGCGAAACAAGCGAAAGCATACCCCGCACCGTGATGCCGTTTAGGCCGGCGGCGGATAGGTGGGGAAGGTGCTGCACAGCTTGATCAACTGAAGCAAACAAGCCTCCGACTACCACAAACCCGGCGCCCTCGCGCAAAATATAGGCCGGGCCGCTGTTTGTCGGCCACCTAGACAACGCTTGCGCGGCAGCCGCGTGGTCGTTAAAAGGGCCTACCGCCAAGCGGACAGCTTCGCGTTGGATTTGCCATGCGCCGCTTTCATCGGCTAAGAGCGGAATCACCGCGCCGTCAGTCGCGGTTAGGCCAAACTCCACGCGCGTCGCCGCATTTAGGCGCACGGCAGGGAGAGCATTAGCCCCGTGGTGAAGGCCAATGCGAAACATATAGATGTCTAGCGGAAAACCGTCGGCAAAGGTAGCGCGGTGAAACAAAAAAAGCGGCAGGGCTAGGCTGACGCACAGGATAGCGACTAGTGCTGCTGCTCTGATGTTACTTCTGTGCATTAGTTGTCACCTCGCACCGAGTTTTAAAGGGGCTGCTGGCTCTTGGCTCCTGGCTCCTGGCTCCTGGTAGAGGGGGTGCCCAGTGCACAGTGCCTAGTGCCCAGTAGGACAGGGGCCCATCCCCGCAGTTCACGATTCACGATTCATGATTCACGATTGCCCCACCGCCTACTTCGACACAGTTCGCTCCTTCTCCTCTATTTCTGGCGTTTGGGGCGCGTCTGGCGCTCGTATGCGCTTAACAAGCAACCGCAGTAGTTCTGGCGGTAGAGACCGAGGGCGCGCGCGGGGGCGAAGGTAGCGTTAAAGTGCGGGCGGAAATCCCGGTAATAAAAGGGGATGCCGACATGCAGGGCTACGGCTTCGGCGACAGCCACTAGTTCGGCGTGTTTTTGGTAGGGGCTAATGAGCAGCGTGGTCGAGAAAGCGTCGTACCCTTGGGCTTTAGCCCGTTCGGCAGTCTTTATCAAGCGCAAGTGATAGCAGGCGCGACACCGGTCAGATAATGATGAGCCTACCTCTTTAATCCATGCTGGCACGTCGTAGGACTCATCAAGCAGCAAAGGGACCCCGACGCCCTCGGCCCAAGTGCGGGCAGCCTCAAGCCGCCGCAGATATTCCTCGTAGGGATGGATGTTAGGGTTATAAAAGAATCCCGTGACGGCGTGGCCTTCGTCGCGCAAGTGCTGCGTCACATAAGTTGCACAGGGGCCGCAGCAGGTGTGCAGGAGTATGCGCATACCAGTCACTCCCTGTTCCAGGGCAGATTCATATGCTCGTAGGCTAAACGCGAGGCCAGACGGCCGCGCGGTGTCCGCTGCAGGAAGCCTAGCTGCAGCAGGAAAGGCTCAATCACGTCCTCAATCGTCTCAGGGGCTTCGCTAATGGCTGCGGCCATGGTTTCGAGCCCGACCGGGCCGCCGTCGAACTTAACGAGCAAAGCCTCGAGGAGTTTGCGGTCAACTGCGTCTAGGCCTAGCGCATCGACTTCGAGCATGTCTAGAGCTCTGTCCGCGAGCGGAGCGGTTATCTCGCCTTCACCGCGCACCTCGGCAAAATCGCGCACCCGACGCAGCAACCTGTTCACGACGCGGGGCGTGCCGCGCGCACGGCGTGCCAGCTCCGCCGCCCCGCGTGGCTCTACCGGCACCGCAAGGATACGCGCGGAGCGGCGGACGATTTGTTCGAGCTCAGCCGTCGTATAAAACTCCAGGCGGCAGATGACGCCGAAGCGGTCGCGTAGCGGCGAGGTGAGCGCGCCGGCGCGGGTCGTTGCGCCTATTAAAGTAAACTTCGGTAAATCTAGGCGAATGCTGCGCGCGCTTGGCCCCTTGCCGATGACGATATCTAGCGCGAAGTCTTCCATGGCCGGATACAGCACTTCCTCTACGGCGCGACTTAAGCGGTGGATCTCGTCGATAAACAGGCAGTCGTTTTCGGCCAGATTGGTGAGGATGGCGGCCGCGTCGCCCGGGCGCTCAATCGCCGGGCCAGAGGTTACGCGAAGCTGCACGCCTAGTTCGTTGGCAATTACACCGGCTAGCGTCGTCTTGCCAAGTCCAGGCGGGCCATAGAGCAAACAGTGGTCAAGCGGTTCTTTTCGCCGCTTGGCTGCCTCGATAAACACCTCTAGGTTTTCCTTGGCCTTGGCTTGGCCGATGTACTCTTTTAGGTACTTAGGGCGGAGACTAGTATCTAGCGCGTCCTCGGCAACTTCCGCCTGGGCGCTGATAATCCTTCTTTCCATCCTCTGTTATCTCCCCTGCGCAAGTGTTTTTAGCACGGCCCGCAGCACCGCTTCCACCGTTGCGTGATGTCCCAGTAGCGCAAGTGCCTGCTTTAAGTGCGGCGCATATTCCTGCTCTGCATACCCTAGACCCCTAAGCGCCGCACTCGCCTGCACATCCACCCCGTGAACTGCGGCACCGTCGGGCAAGGCATCGGTAGTGCCAGGAGCGAGCGCCATGTGGCGCGCCATCTTGTCTTTTAGTTCCAACACCAGGCGCTCCGCGGTTTTGCGGCCGACACCGGGCACTTTGGTGAGCCACGCCACATCGCCCGTCACGAGCGCGCCGTAAACGGTCATCGTACTGCCGGCTGCACATAGGCTAAGCGCGAGCTTAGGCCCAATGCCGGAAACGCCAAGCAGCGCTTCAAACAGCGCCACTCCCTCGGCGTCGGGGAAGCCGTAGAGCGAGAGTTCGTCCTCCCGCACGTGCATGTATGTATATAAGGTAACATGTTCGTCAAGAGGTAGCTCGGCCAACACGCGAGCGGTAGTAAAAATCCTGTAGCCGATGCCGGAGTTATCGACGATTGCCGCTTGGGCTGCTTTATGTTTAAGAACACCGGAAATATAGCTATACATGCTGCTCTCCCTTCCGCACGGCGCGTTGATAGCGGTAGGACTGCAGATGACAAAGGCAAATAGCCACCGCATCGGCCGCGTCGTCGGGGCGAATGATGTCCTTTAGGCCAAGTAGAGACTGCACCATGCGCTGCACCTGTGCTTTATCCGCGCGGCCATAGCCTGTAACAGCCTGCTTGACCTGTAGCGGCGTGTACTCCACGACCTCTAAGTTGTGCTCCGCCGCCACGAGTATGGCGACACCCCTTGCCTGCCCTACGGAAAGTGCGGTCGTTACGTTAGTGTTAAAGAACAGCTGCTCTACCGCGACACAATCGAGGGTGAAGCGGCGACAGAGCGCATCGAGTCCGTGGAAGATTAGCTTAAGTCGCTCCGGCAGGGGCGCGTGCACAGGCGTGCGAATAGCGCCATGCTCTAAGAGCAGGGCTCCGCTCCCCCTTTCTTCTACTACGCCGTAACCTGTCAAACCGATGCCGGGATCTATGCCGAGAATAATCATGCCATCACTCCCTGAACATCAGTTCGTGATGGCGGCAGGCTTTCCTTCTTTTTAGTATTCTATTCCCTCAAGAAACAGCATCAAAGCGTGGTCATCGCGGATGGGAATACCGCGCTGTAGGCTAGCCTGAAAGTCCCGGGGCAAGAGCTCTACCCGCACCGCGGTCAGCTGTTTAAGAGGTGCGCCTTGACTGGGGGCACCGTAGTAGATGGCGACATAGCCGTCCTGAACGCCGGCAAAGTACTGCGGCCGACACGCCGGACACAGCGCGGTGACCGTGCCTTGTCGCATGACGCCAGTCGCGGACGTGGCTATATCGGCATCCTCCCAGACGATATCCCCTGCTGTAAGGTCAAAGTAGCGGAGCAGGCCGGCTAGACCGTCCTTAGGGGAATGGGAGTAGTAATGCCCGCAGGCAAAACGCAGGCGGTAGGTTAGGAGCGCCTCCGCTAAGTCGCCTGCGTCGGCGAGCCCATTTTCATCCGGCGGCTTGGCCTGTGGGGGCAAAGGTCTGGTCAAAAAGGCATAAAGCATCGCGGCGCACACCAGCACAAGTAGCGCCCCCGCACCAAGCAACCACCACTTTCTAGACACAAAGACATCCTCCTTGTCGGTAGGATGTCTCCCGTGCCCGGTAATATACAGCAGCGTTACAGCTTAGGCGTAGGCGGCAACCGCTTCTTGTGCGCGCTGATGGCCGCTAAGTGGTCTACTCGTTCTTTAACATGTGGTTCGGCTTCGCCCGTCAAGATGTACTGGTCGAGCTCGGCATAGGTAACGCCCATTTCAGCCTCATCAGTCTGGTTTGCCCAGAGGCCGGCCGTGGGCGGTTTGTCCAAGATTACTTGGGGCACTTCAAGGTACACGGCTAACTCCCTGACTTGGGCTTTAACGAGCGAGGCGAGCGGCATCAGGTCTACACCCCCGTCGCCATGCTTAGTGAAGTAGCCTACGGTGTACTCGCTTAGGTTCCCCGTGCCTAGCACTAGGGCCGAGTGCAGGCTAGCATAGAAGTAGAGGGCCGCCATGCGTAAGCGCGGTTTGATGTTAGCGAGTGCCAGGCGCGGTGCATCGCCGCCCGCGAGAGGCATGGATACGGCACTCTGGAAAGCGTCGTAGGCCGTAGATAAGTCTACGTCGAGGACTTTAAGGTCGAAGGTTCTAGCTACCAGCAGCGCGTGCTCGCGGTCTAGTGGGTCTGAGTGTATGGGTAAGATTACGCCAAGGGCACCATCCGGCAGGGCAAGCTTAGCCAGCCCCGCGACTACCGCCGAATCGAGTCCTCCGCTTAAGCCAAACACTACCCCGTTCATGTTGGCGGCGCGCACCTGTTGCGAAATCCAGGCGGCCATCTTGCGCGCTAAGACTCCTGCTTCCATGAGAAACCTCCCTTGTAGGCGGCTTGCTGTCTACACATTAAATCTTATGCTGCAAATGTCTCCGTCGCTTACGATATAGTCCTTGCCTTCTAGGGAAACCAATCCTTTTTCTTTTAGCTTAACCGCGCTGCCGTAGCTTTCTAAATCAGCATACCGCATGACTTCAGCGCGGATAAAGCCCCGCTCTAAGTCGGAATGAATCTTCCCTGCCGCTTGCTTAGCGGTCGTACCTGCGCGCACGGTCCAAGCTCGCACTTCGTCTTCGCCTACGGTGAAGAACGAAATTAGACCTAACACCTGGTAACTAGCGCGCGCCACGCGGTCTATACCTGGGACGTCAAGCTTTAGCTCCGCGAGAAACTCATCTCTTTCCGGGCCGTCTAGCTCGGAAACTTCAAGCTCCGTGTTAGCGCTCATCTCTAGGAGCGGTAGTCCCCGCTCCTCTGCGTAACTCTGCAGTTCTTCTTTGCGCGGATAAGTGCCGGTGACAAACTGCTCGTCGTCTAAGTTCACGACCATAATCAGGGGTTTTCCGGTTAGAAAGGTGTAACTGGTAAGCAGCTTCTCTTCCTCCGGCAGGAGGGCGAAAGTGGAAAACGGCTGCTCGGACTCTAGATGTGTTAAGATTCGCGTCAGCAGCTCGATCTCCTGCTCCGTTTGGGCAGAGCGTTTTTTGCCTTCGTTTAAGCGCGAAAGACGCTTGTCCACAAAGGATACATCTGCCATCAACAGCTCATAGGCAATCGTATGGACATCGCGGAGCGGGTCGACGCTGCCTTCCACATGCTCTAAGTCGGCGGCAAAGGCGCGCACCACATGCACGAGAGCGTCTACCTGCCGTATGCCGTCTAAAAAGGTGTTGCCGACTCCTAAACCCTCGGATGCGCCGCGCACTAACCCCGGAACATCGACAAACTCAATCTGCGCATAGGTGGTCTTGCGAGGCCGATAAAGATTAGCGAGAAAGTCGACACGCCTGTCCCTCACTGCGGCTAACCCTTGGTTAGATTCTGTCTTTCCCGTGAAGAACTTACTGGTCTCTTTGCGCGTGCCAGTAAGTAGGTTGAACACGGTGGTTTTGCCCACCATGGGCAACCCAATAATTCCGCATGATGGCATCTAGTTAGAACCGCCTTCCCCTTCGTCTTCTTTGTAGAGTGCACTGACTTCTTTCACGGCGTCGCCGATAATCCGCTGCACGTCTGAGAATATAACCCCAAAGCGTGCTTCCGCGTGCATATAGTCGCGCACGTGGCTGTTGAGATTGATGATTTCCGCGAGCGTCTGCAGAGATTTCCTCTCAGCTTCGTCAACTTGCCGCCCCGACATTATTGCTGTCTGGAAGGCAATCTCTTTCTTGCGGTAATCCTTAAACATCTCTAGCGACTGAATGTCGCTCGTCAGTTTGTTTTGGGCCGTCAACAGCGCTTGATACTCCGGCGCGCTCCTGAGAGCGCGTGCTAACTCATGGGCTATATCATGGATGAGCACACTGACCACCTCCTGTAATTCTAGAGGTTATTATATACTAAGGACGTGCACTTGTCGCGCGCTGAGGCGCGGGACAGAGCTGAAACATGATTTCTTATGAAGCGTCCTCGGCAAGAGAATGTGCAAGACTGGAACAAAGGGGACGGTTCTTCGTGGAAACCTAAGTCTACCGTGCCTGAAACAAAAAGAACCGTCCCTTTTGTTTCTCAGTCTGGCGGAGGGAGTGTGAACATACGAAATGCAGATAGTCGCAGGAACAGCGCGTGATGGCGCAAGCTTAGCGGAGCTCATGAACATCGCTTGCCGTGACAAACGCAATTTCACGCCTGTTACAGAGCAATCGCTGCAGGCATTGTGGGGCCGCAACCCGGCGTACGCCAGCGCTGGTCTGCTGTTAGCGAAAAACGACGACGGCACACTGCTCGGAGCAACGCACGCGCTCTACGATGCTGACACAGAAAAGGGGTACCTGCCCTTTCTTCTGTCACGGCCGGGCGATGAAAGCTACGTGTGGCCGCTACTTCTGACGGCTAGCGAGCGGTACTTAGAGAAAGCCGCGCATGTCACCATAGGTTCGCCCTATACGCCACTTTACTCCGCCCTCGAGGGTCGCTTTCAGCCACTGTGGGGAACTACCGAAATGATGGAGCCCGTAGAGACTGACGAAAAGCTGCTTGCGTTTCTTAGGGAACGAGGCTTTCGCCTGCGCCGCAAGCATCTGACCATGACCAAGGTGATAAACGGAGGTATAGATTCACCACAGCGGCACAGAGAACACGGAGGAGAACCGAGAGAAACAAGGGGGACGGTTCTTGAAACAGGGGGGACGGTTCTTCGTGAAACAGGGGGGACGGTTCTTCGTGGAAACATAGGGGATCAAGTACGCGCCAAAACAAAAAGAACCGTCCCTTTTGTTTTCTTGCAGGGAGCGGAGTGCTGGCAGAACAATTACGATTGGTATGGAGCGACCGCGGCAGAAGAATTTGGTCAGCCGAACTACGCGCTTAATGTACTGGTGGCACGGGAAGACTACCATGTGATGGGGCACATCGCTTGGTATGCTATGCGGCAGCGCGGGAAAGCTGCCATATGTGACCTAGAGGTAGCAAAGAGGCACCGCCGCCAAGGAATTGGGGCTTATCTAGTGCACTCGGCCCTAGCATATCTGGCCGAGCGCGGCTTCGATGAAATCGAGCTGTGCACGACACCTGCAGAGAGCAGAGCGGCTTACCGTCTGTACTTGAAATATGGCTTTACGCCGGCATGTGCTTGGATCGAGATGTCCAAGAAGCTGTGCTAGTCGAGTTAGCGTTCAGACACAGAGAGCACAGAGAGAAGAAAAAACAAAGTTTTCATATCGCGTCGACAAACTCGTCGACTGTCAGATTAGCATCACGAAGGAGTTTGCGCAATGTTCCCTTTGCCAGTTCTTTGTGATCTGGAACTGACAAGGTGGCGATCTCTCCTTCTTTTGTCATAATTATGTGACTACCCCGTTGCCGAGCAATGCCCCACCCGAGGGCCTTAAACACACGCACAGCTTCTTCCCCGCTAAGAACCGGAAGTGAGGCCATTAGGCAATGACCTCTACCTGCCTCGTCTCAACGGTGAGTGGCATTCCTTTTTCTGATCGGACTTCAAGACACAGTGCAATTGCTTCTCGAATATTGGTGAGTGCTTCGTCTTTCGTCTTGCCCTGACTGACACACCCGGGAATAGATGGGCACTGCACAATCCATACGCCATCTTCGTCGCGATCAAGAATCACGTTGAACTTCATCTTTCGTCACCACCTCTACATGATAATGCTTATTCGTCTCTGTAAGAAGAGTTTATTTTGCGAGACGGGGATTGTCAAGAATAGCTAGCGCGCTGCAGGGCTGTTGCGAAACACAGAGTCGTGTCCTTAGTTAAATTTTTTTGTTGTTATCTTTGTACTAGGAGGAAATTGTTATTGGTTAAAGAACGTAGTATAATGAAAGTGCAGCCGCCAGACATCCCGCTTGGGGTAGGCAAGCGGAAACTAGGTTGCTACACGAGCTTGATATCAGGGGGGACTTTTACTTGAAGAAATTCTTGGCAGTAGCTGCCGTCGCGCTAGTGACCGTGGCAGCACTTGCGGGCTGTGCTCCGCAAGCGATTCACAATGACGGTACTTTTATCGCTGTTTCGGATGCAACGGACCGCGGTTTTGTGCGTGCCGAAGTAACCATCGCCCGAGACAAGATCACTGCTGTTAAACTTACCGAGTTCGACGCCTTAGGCCTAGAAAAAGGCCCGAACTACGGCCATGCACCGTTCCATACTTTCCTTGCCGAAATGCCTAAGCGCTTTGTCGAGAAGAACAGCTGGGATGTCGACGTAGTGTCGCAAGCCACCGGCTCCTCTAACCGCGCAAAGCAAGCGGTGCTCCGCGCCACACAGATGGCCCGCAAGACCAAGACTACCGCCGCTACCATGTGGGATGGCACTTTTATGGCCATCAGCGACCGTACTGAGCGCGGCTGGGGCATCGCTTGGGTCACTATCAGCGACGGCAAGATTAGCCGCGTAGTGCTCCACGAAACGCGCCCCGCGCAGGAGCGCGACGCTGCAGGTGCTGTGGTAATGGGTCCGGACGGCAGAGCGATAGTCCGTAAGGATGCCGCAGGCAACGTAATCTTTGAACGCAAGCCCGCTGATTACGCATTCGCGCCGTATCACGAAGCGATTGTGGAACTACCGAAGCGCTTCGTCGCCAAGAACAGCGCCCAGGTCGACGTATTTACCGGCGCTACCGGCACCTCGAACAACTCCATGCAGGCTGTACAGCGCGCGCTAGACTCAGCCAAACGCTAGATAACAACAGGAATCTACCTACCGACAAGAGGCTACCCCTTTGGGTAGCCTCTTGAGCTGCTTCCCCTAGGCGAGCAAACAGAGAGGAGAACAAAAGGGACGGTTCTTCTTGGAAAGGGGACATGGAAGCAACAGAGGGACAGAAACATGGAAAGCAGTTTAGCACTTGCAGGATTATATCCGAGTATAGAGAAAGATCCTGACTTCAGGACAAACGCCCCCTAATTCGTTTCTAAGGTAGCCCGGAGACTGTTGTCACGCAATGGTTTTCGGGCTTTTGCATGCCTCGAATTTGCTAAAATATTTGTCCTGTTATGTGCGGTTATTTTGTTGCGGACTTAGAGCCAAGATGATATAATTAGCTATAGAACTGGCACGCCGCGCGAGGAGCTCGCTGTCATGTACGTTGCAGTAACAGGGTCAGGAAAAGCGAGGG